>JBAUOI010000269.1:0-2104 GCA_049579665.1 Methyloceanibacter sp. | reverse complement strand
GGCACGGTGTTGTTCACGATCTTCAGCATGCCGCCGCCGGCAAGCTGCTTGTATTTCACCAAGGCGATGTCGGGCTCGATGCCGGTGGTGTCGCAATCCATCACCAGGCCGATCGTGCCGGTCGGCGCGATCACCGTCGCCTGCGCATTGCGGTAGCCATGCGCCTTGCCAAGCTCTAGCGCCCGCTCGAAGGCATGGACGGCGTGCGCGAGCAGCCTGGGATCGGGGCAGGAGGCGTGATCGAGAGGCACGGGCGCCGTGGCGAGACCCTCGTAGCCGTCTTTCTCGCCACGGGCCGCGCGCGCGTGATTGCGCAAGACCCTGAGCATGGCTTCGCGGTTCGCCGCATAGCCGGGGAAGGGGCGAAGCTCCCGCGCCATCTCGGCGCTCGTTGCATAGGACACGCCGGTCATGATGGCGGTGAGCGCGCCGCAGAGCGCCCGGCCCGCCGCTGAATCGTACGGAATGCCCGACGCCATCAGCAGCCCGCCGATATTGGCGTAACCCAGACCCAGCGTCCGGTACTCGTAAGAGAGCTGAGCGATCCGGTGCGAGGGGAACTGCGCCATGGTGACGGCGATCTCGAGCACGACGGTCCAGAGCCTGATCGCGTGCTCATATCCCTCGATGTCGAAGCTGCCATCCGCCTTGCGGAACGCCATCAGATTGACCGAGGCGAGATTGCAGGCGGTGTCGTCGAGGAACATGTACTCGGAGCACGGGTTCGACGCCTTGATCTCGCCGGCCGCCGGGCAAGTGTGCCAGTCGTTGATGGTGGTGTGGAATTGGATGCCCGGATCGGCGCAGGCCCAGGCGGCATAGCCGATCTGCTCCCACAGTCCGCGCGCCTTCACCGTCTTCGCCACCTTGCCGTTCCTGCGGTAGGTGAGGTTCCAGTCGGCATCCTTCTCGACCGCGCGGAGGAAATCGTCGGTGACGCGCACCGAGTTATTGGAATTCTGCCCCGATACGGTGCGGTAGGCCTCGGAATCCCAGTCCGTGTCGTAGACCGGGAATTTGATCGAGGTGTAGCCCTGGCGGGCGAACTGGATCACCCGGCGGATCGCACTGTCGGGCACCTTGGCCTTGCGCGCAGCTTTCACCTCGCGCTTCAGCGCCGGATTGCACTTGGGATCGAAGCAATCGTCCCCATTGCCTTCGCAATTGACGCAGGCCTTGAGGATGGCGTTGAGCCGCTCGGCGAGGATCTTCGAGCCGGTGACGAGGGCCGCCACCTTCTGCTCCTCGTTGACCTTCCAATTGATGTAGTCCTCGACATCGGGGTGATCGATATCGACCACGACCATCTTGGCGGCGCGGCGCGTGGTTCCGCCCGATTTGATGGCGCCGGCCGCGCGGTCGCCGATCTTGAGGAAGCTCATCAGGCCTGAGGACTTGCCGCCGCCCGACAAAGGCTCGTTTTCGCCCCTCAGCCTTGAGAAATTGGTGCCGGTCCCCGAACCGTACTTAAAGAGACGCGCCTCGCGCACCCAGAGGTCCATGATCCCGCCCTCGTTGACGAGGTCGTCGTTGATCGACTGGATGAAGCAGGCATGCGGCTGGGGATGCTCATAGGCCGAGGTCGAGGCCTTCACCTCGCCGGTGGCGAAGTCGACATAATAATGACCCTGGCTCGGCCCATCGATGCCATAGGCCCAATGCAACCCGGTATTGAACCATTGCGGGCTGTTGGGCGCGCCCATCTGCATGGCGAGCATGTAGCGGAGCTCGTCATAGAAGGCGCGCGCGTCTTCCTCGGACGAGAAATAGCCGCCCTTCCAGCCCCAATAGGTCCAGGTGGCGGCAAGCCGGTCGAACACCTGGCGCGCATCGGTTTCGCTGCCGAACCGCTCGTTCTCGGGGAGCGCCGCGAGCGCCTCCTCGTCGGGGACCGACCGCCACAGCCAGGAGGGGAGGGTATTCTCCTCGACCCGGTTGGCCTTTAGCGGCACGCCCGCTTTGCGGAAGTATTTCTGAGCCAGGATATCGGCGGCGACGCCGCTCCAATGGGCCGGAACCTGGAATCGCTCGAGCGAAAATACCACCGAGCCGTCCGGGTTACGGATCTCGCTCGCGCTTTCCCGGAAGGGGATGGCGTCATAGG
>JBAUOI010000268.1:0-1625 GCA_049579665.1 Methyloceanibacter sp. | reverse complement strand
ACCGAGGACATCGTTACAGACCTGTCTCACTCCAAGGACCTGTTTGTCGTCGCGCGGAATTCGACTGAAGTTTACCGAGGCAAGCCCGCGGACGTGAGAAGCATTGGTCGCGATCTCGGTGCGCGTTACGTGCTCGAAGGCAGCATTCAACCAAGCGGCGACCAGATTCGCGTGACTGCCCAGCTCATCGATACAACAACAGGCGGCCACATTTGGTCCAACCGGTATGATCGTCCCGCAGCGGACCTGTTCAAAGTCCAGAGCGATGTCACAGAGAAAATCGCAGCCACCCTTACCGGCTACGAGGGCGCCGTTGCGGAGGCCGAACGTTCCCTCATTCGGCGAAAGCCGCCCAGCGATTTGACGGCCTATGAGACCTATCTCCTCGGAATGGAAGCCAAGCATGGCGGCGCCGCGGGCGGCGTCACAAAGGAAGGTCTGGAGGAAGCAGAAGGATTGTTCCGAAAGACGCTCGAAATCGATCCGCAGCTCGCCAGGGCCTATGTCGGATTGGCGTACATCTACGAGTATAGAATCGATTTCGGCCTCGGAACGCCTGCAGACAATCTCGCCAAGCTGATTGAGGTCGCACGCAATGCGGTTCGGCTAGATCCGAGCGATGGCGAAACCCAGCTCGTTCTCGGACACGCCTATGCCTACCAAGGAATGGCAGACCAGGCTGTTGAGCAATTTGCCAAGGCCGAGGCGCTGGCTCCCCATAACGCTGACCTTCTAATTCTCATTGCATGGTTCCTTCCCCAATTTGGCCAACCCGATCGCGCTATCAAACTGTCAGAGAAAGCGCTGCAGCTGAATCCCAACTACCCTTACTGGTACAACCAGGGGCTTCGCTACGTCTATTTCTTTGGCCGCCAGTTCGATAGATCGGCGATGTACGCGAAACTGGTCACAGACCCCTTTGCAACGGACTATGCATTCCAGGCGGCGGCAAGCGACATGGCCGGCGACATGGCCGCGGCAAAAGTCGCTGCGGCGGAGGTGGTTCGTCTCGATCCCAGTTGGAGCGTCGAGAAGTATGTGAGTGATGGCGGCGGCTACCCAGACGATGCCGCCATGTTGTTTGTCGAGGGCGCCAGGAAAGCCGGAGTTACTGCGTGTGTCCCGGCGGAGAGGCTTTCGTCACTTCCGAATCTTATTCACATCAAGGCGTGCGATGCGGAGAGAAGCCAGCAGCCCGCCGGCTAGGTTCCTGGCTGCTGCCTACTTCAAGCTCGGAAAATTGAACTCCGCGCCGCCGCGAATGCCGTTCGGCCAGCGCGCGGTGACGGTCTTCAGCCGCGTATAGAAGCGTACGCCCTCAGGGCCATAAATAGAGTGGTCACCGAACAAGGACCGCTTCCAACCGCCAAAGGAATGATAGGCGACCGGAACCGGGATCGGCACGTTGATGCCGACCATGCCGACCTCGATGCCGTCGGCAAAGGCGCGGGCCACGTCGCCGTCGCGGGTGAAGATGGCGGTGCCATTGCCGTATTCGTGGCGGTTGATGAGATCGGCAGCTTCCGCGTAGCCGCCCGCCCGCACCACGCACAGGACGGGTCCGAAGACTTCCGTCTTGTAAATGCTCATGTCCTCGGTCACGCGGTCGAACAGCGAACCGCCGA
>JBAUOI010000267.1:0-2860 GCA_049579665.1 Methyloceanibacter sp. | reverse complement strand
CTGGCCGCAAGGAATGGCACCTCGTCCAGTCTTGCGTGTGACGTCATGCTGTTGAGCTTCGCGAGATCGAGGTCCATTGCCAGACGACCCCACGCCTCTTCCCGCTTCTCACGGTGGGCCCACACCGTGTCTACGCCCGCGAGCGTCACGGCGCGTAGAATGAACGGCAGGACCGTCGCGGGCAGGTCCGACCCTTGTGCCAACCCGCAAGCCGCCACTGCGCCATCGTATTTGATCTGCGACAGTACGTTGGCGAGCGTGCGGCTGCCGACGGAGTCCACCGCCCCGGCCCAGCGCTCCTTCCCCAATGGGCTACCGGTCTCAAAAAACTCGCGGGCGTCGATGATCTCATCTGCGCCGAGTCCTCGAAGATAGTCAGCTTCCTGTTCCGCTCTGCGGGAGGAGGCGACAACGCGGTAGCCGAGCTTGTCGAGGAGCGCGATCGCGATCGACCCCACCCCACCGGCAGCGCCGGTGACGAGCACATCGCCCCTGTCCGGCGTGATGCCTGCCTTTTCCAACGTCAGCACGCAAAGCATGGCGGTATATCCGGCGGTGCCGATGGCCATGGCGTGGGAGGTGGAAATGGTCCCGGGCAGCCGAACAAGCCAATCGCCCTTAACGCGAGCCCGCTCGGCGTAACCGCCGTGGTGTACCTCTCCAAGTCCGTAGCCGTTCACCACGACGCGATCCCCTGCTTGGAAACGAGGGTCCTCCGAACGTAGTACCTTGCCGGCCAGATCAACGCCTGGGATGAGGGGGAATTTTCGGATAATGGGCAACTTGCCCGTTATCGCGAGGCCGTCCTTATAGTTGACTGTGGAGTGCTCGACCGCCACGGTGACATCGCCGTCCATGAGGTCAGCCTCCGTCAGCTCGGTGACGGCGACGCTTTGCCGGTCGCCGTCTTTGGTCGCGAGCAACGCACGGAACGTGGCGGCCATGTTATCCTTCCTCAGTGGGCGTCACGTGGCCAGTCCGACACGCCCTCGTTGATGGCAAACTAACAGCGGAGTGGCTACGCTGGAATTGCCCCCCACTGATGAGACAATTTCGCAGGAGGACTTTGCCCATGTTGAAGAAGGTAATATTGGTTTCGGTAACCGCTGGGCTGCTGCTGGTTGGTCCTGCACCCGATCCCTTAAGCGCTGCAGACTATAAGCACAGCGGCTGCGCTGACGCCGCCAAGGCTCAGTTCCCCTACGATCACGCGGCCCGCAAGGATTTCAAGCACTGGTGCAAGGACCAGTGGAAAATCTACAAGAAATCACACAAATACGGTTGAGCGAGCTTCTCATGAGCTGGGGCTCATGTTGTTCCTTGCGGCCGGAAGCAGAGACGAACTCGCGTTTCGCTGGCCCGGTGCGTCCTTACGGGCTGGGCGGCACCGCGTGTACGATAGGCGCAAGGTCGCGCGCATGGTTCCAGGCACTCTCCTCTCGCGTAAGCCCCAGGCGGACAATGACGAGATCGCGCGACGGCACAATCGCTACAATCTGCTGGTCGTGGCCCAACATGTAATATGCGTCCTCAGGCATGGGAGGCTCACCGAGCCCAGGCGACTGAGGTAGCTTAAGCCAGATGTGGGCTCCGTAACGAGCATCCGGCGCGCCTTGCGTTGGGGTCAGGCCATAACGCACCCAGCCTTCCGGCAGCAGACGTCGGCCCTGCCAAACACCGTCGTGTAAGAACAAGAGGCCAAGCCGCGCCCAGTCTCGTGCAGAGGCATACATGAAGCTGGAGCCGACAAAAGTGCCGGCTTCGTCCGGTTCCAATACCGCACTGCGCATGCCCAGAGGTTCGAACAGTCGCTCGCGGGGAAAGCGCAGATGGTCACGTTTCTCGGTAAAGCGCTGTCCCAATATCCGTGCGATGATATTCGACGTGCCCCCTGAATATGACCAATGAGATCCCGGGGAGTATTGCAGCGGCTTCGAAGCGGCAAAGCCGGCCTTGTCGCCCTTCACGAACAGCATCTGTATCACGTCGCTGGAGTGGTCCTCGTAGTCCTCATTGAAGCTAAGGCCGCTCGTCATGCGCAGAAGCTGATCGAGCGTAATGTCGCGGCGTGAGTCGCCATTCCCCCGCCACTCCGGCAATAGCTCCTTATCCGCAAGGTCCAGCTTCCCGTTCTGCACCGCAATGCCGACCAGTGCATTGGTCGCCATTTTTGCCATCGACCAGCCGATCAGGGGCATAGTGGCATCGAAGCCGGGCGCATAGCGCTCGGCGACGATGCGGCCCCCGTGCACGACGACGAGGGCGCGGGTGCGGCGCCGACGAATGGGATCAGGTTCCGCAAAAGCAGCATCGACCGCCGCTTCCAGCGCCCCGCGGTCGACGTCCTGGAGCGGCCCCTGGAGGTCGACACGCTCACCGTCCGGCCAAGGTGTGTCGGGGTCTGACACAGGCGGTGCGGGGAAACCTGCATCAGCCTGCGCAAGCAGCTCTTCCTCTGTTGTGTCCACGATGAGTGTACAGCCAAGCCCCTCGCGGAAAATTGCCGCCCTGCGGCCGAGCCCGAATATAGACGCGGTAACGCGCTGGTGGTCGCGCTCGACCCGCCACTGAAAGAAGGAGAGGAGTTCGTAACCGGGACCGCTCATGTCCTCGGCCACAACTGCTTGCGGGTCGCGATGCTAAACGAAGATGCGGGAGCAGATAAGCTGCGCCAGGAAGCCTGAACCCAAAACGGCGGTAGGGTAGAGGTTCGACGCAAGCGTTGCGCCCAGCGTGAAGAGAGCCGCTAGCAAAATCCCGAGCCAGACGCTGCGGGGGACCATGACGCTCGTAGCCTCGCGCGGACCTGTGCGCGCAAGTCGGATAACGATTTGCCCTGCGGCGACCACCAGTCCGGGCT
>JBAUOI010000266.1:0-7578 GCA_049579665.1 Methyloceanibacter sp. | reverse complement strand
CATCAGCACGGTGTAGCGTCCGGCGAGCGAGAGATAGGTCGTGAGAGCGGCGCCTTTATTGCCGCGCTCCTCCTTCACCACCTGCACCAGGATCACCTGCCGGCGCTTGATGACCTCCTGGATCTTGTAGCTTCTCGGCCGCCGGCGCGGCCGTCCTTACAAGATTCAGGAGCTGATCAGGCGCCGCCAGATCATCCTGGTGCAGGTGGTGAAGGAGGAGCGCGGCAACAAAGGCGCGGCGCTGACCACCTATCTGTCGCTGGCCGGCCGTTACACGGTGCTGATGCCCAACACCGCACGCGGCGGCGGCATCTCGCGCAAGATCACTCAGCCCACCGACCGCAAACGCTTACGCGAGATCGCGGGCGAGCTCGAAGTGCCGGAAGGCATGGGGCTCATCATCCGCACCGCCGGCGCCCAGCGCACCAAGACCGAGATCAAGCGCGACTACGACTATCTGTTGCGGCTGTGGGAGAACGTGCGCGATCTCACGCTGAAATCCACGGCCCCTGCCCTCGTCTACGAGGAGGGCAGCTTGATCAAGCGCTCGATCCGCGACCTCTACAACAAGGACATCGACGAAATCCTGGTCGCCGGCGACGACGCCTATCGCGAGGCCAAGGACTTCATGCGCATGCTCATGCCGAGCCATGCCAAGAACGTGAAGCCATACAAGGAGCCCGAGCCGGTCTTCATCCGCTTTCAGGTCGAGCGTCAGCTCGCGGCGATGTTCTCGCCACAAGTCGTGTTGAAATCGGGCGGCTATATCGTCATCAACCAGACCGAGGCGCTCGTCTCGATCGACGTCAATTCCGGCAAGGCGACGCGCGAGCACAATATCGAGGACACCGCGCTCAAGACCAATCTCGAGGCGTCCGACGAGATCGCACGCCAGCTTCGCCTGCGCGACCTCGCGGGTCTGATCGTCATCGACTTCATCGACATGGACGAGCGGCGCAACAACCGCCTCGTCGAGCGGCGCCTGAAAGAAGCGCTGCGCAACGATCGGGCGCGCATCCAAGTCGGGCGCATCAGTCATTTCGGCCTGCTGGAGATGTCGCGGCAGCGCCTGAGGACCGGCATGCTCGAAGGCTCGACCAAACCTTGCCCGGTGTGCCAGGGCACCGGCATGGTGCGCTCAGTCGAGTCGGTCGCGCTCGATATTCTCCGCTCCATCGAGGACCGGCTGATCACCGACGGCGTGGTGCCGCTCGTCGCGACCACGGCGGTCGATGTCGCGCTCTATATCCTCAATCAGAAGCGCGCCCATCTGAACGATATCCAGATGCGCTACCGCATCCCCATCACGGTCACGGCCGATGAGAACATGCATGTCTCGCAATTCGTGATCGAGCGCGCGGCCGAGGGCGAGATCGCCAATGGCGGGGGCGCCGTGGTGCATATGGACTGGGCGCATCATCACGAGGCTCCTGTAGAGGCTGCCCCGGCGCAGACGGCTGCCCCCCAGGCGGCCGAAGGTGACGGCGAGCAGAAAGGACATCGCTCGCGGCGCAGGCGGCGCAGAGGCCGCCGTCCGGAAGGCGGCGGCGAAGGTCAGCGGCCAAGCCATCCCCACTCGCGTACCCACGCAGCCCCGCCTGAGCGTGAGGACGAGGAAGAGCGCGACGAGCGCGAGGAAAGCGTCGCAGAAGGCGGCGAAGTGCCCAAGGCCGCCGAAACGAAAGACGAAAACGGCGGGCAAATCCGCAAAGGTCCGCGCCGAAGAGGCCGGCGCGGCGGACGTCGTGGCAGGTCGGGTCAGAGGCCGCAGGCGGCCGGTGGCGAGGAGGGTCAGGGCGACGTCCGGGCCGAGCCATCCGCGCACAAAGCGGCTAGGGCGTCCGGCGATGGCGAAGGCCGGCAAAATGGCGCCGGGCGGCAGAAGCGCTCCGAGGATGCTCAGTCGCAAGAGATCCAGCAACCGCATCATGAGGCTGAACGCGTGTTCGCAACCGTCACCACGGCCAGCGAGAAACCGCCAGCAAGCAGCGAGCCTCGCGTCGAAGGGCCAGCCGAGCCTGACGCCCCTCGCCGCAGAGGATGGTGGCAGCGCTAGAACTGACCGGTTAGGGCGATTGGCTTCGCTTGAGGTTGGTCTCGCGGCATCGTGATGCCGTGGCGGGGTGCGGTGTCAATTTGTCGCCGCATTCAAACGCCAATCAGGCGGAGATTGGCAAAGACGTCGCTTCGGGTGGTTGGGAGCCCTTGCCTTGCGCCTGAGCCTGACGCCGGCAGCTTTGCCCGGCCTTCGGTAAGATATACCATCAGCCGATCCATGCCTGTTCTGGCTCAATCGCGAATCAATTCCGTGCCACGGCGGCTCCGCGCGGGTCTCGTCGGCGGGCTTGCCGCCGCGCTGGTCACTTCGACCTCGGCCGACGCCGCCGGACTTATCCGCGATGCCGAGACCGAATCGCTGGTCAGGCTCTACGCCAAGCCGATCTTCAATGCCGCCGGGCTCGGCTCGCAAGGCATCCGCATCCATATCGTCAACGATAAGAACTTCAACGCTTTCGTCGTCGACGGCCACAATATGTTCATGCATGCCGGCACGCTGATGACCGCAAAGACACCCAATGAGGTGATCGGCGTCATCGCACATGAAAGCGGGCATATCACGGGCGGGCATCTCGCCCGACTGCGCACGCAGGTGTCGCGTGCGCAGTCGGCGGCGCTGATGCTGCAACTCCTCGGACTTGCCGCCATGGTGGGCGGCGCGTTCGCCGGGGCTCCGGGGATCGGTCAGGCCGGCATGGGCGTGGCTTATGGCGGCCAAGACGCCGCGTTGCGCAGCCTGCTCGCCTACCGGCAGGACGAGGAGTCCTCCGCCGACCAGGCCGCCATGACCTTCCTCAACGCCACCAAGCAATCCGGCAAAGGAATGCTGGAGAGCTTCCAGGTGCTGGGGGCCAAGCTGATCGGCGTCCAGGGCATTAATCCCTACCTGCAAAGCCATCCTTTGCCGGCGCAGCGCATCGTGCAGCTCCGCGAGCTTGTCACCTCGAGCCCCTATTACGACAACGTCGATCCGCCCGAGCTGCAATTCCGGCACGATCTGATGAAGGCCAAACTTTACGGCTTCCTCGACGAGCCGAAGACGGTATTCTTCCGCTATCCCGAGACCGATCAGAGCTTGCCGGCGATGTATGCGAGAGCGATCGCGACTTATCGCCAGTCCGGCATGAAGTTGGCAGCGCCGCAGATCGACGCACTGATCGCCGCCAAGCCCGACTGGCCGTATTTCTACGAGATCAAGGGCCAGTTCCTATTTGAAAGCGGCAAGCCGGCTGCCGCGATCCCCCCGCTCCGCGAGGCGGTGAAACTCAGTCCCGACGAGCCGCTGATCCGCATCATGCTGGGTCAGGCAATGCTCGGCGCCAACGATCCAAGGCTCGTGGACGAGGCGATCACCAATCTGCGCACGGCTCTGGCCCGGGAGGATAGCTCGGCCATGGGCTACCGCCAGCTTGCCGCGGCCTATGCCCGCAAGGCCGAGACGGTAAAGGCGGGGGGCGCCAAGCAGCAATATATGGCGCAGGCCGAGCTTGCATCCGCCGAAGCCTATTTCTATGAAGGGCAGCTCAAGCTTGCCAAAATGCAGGCCAAGCGCGCCAAAGCCGGGTTGATCGACGGCACCCCGAACTGGATCAAAGCCGACGACATCCTGGCCTTCGAAATCCCGCGACCGAACTGATCTTAGCCCCCGGAGAATCTCAGCATGACACCCAAGACTGGCCTTGCCACAGCGCTCGTGGCCGCCGTCGTTGCCGCGCTTGTGACTGCCGCGACGCTGCTCGTCATATGGCGCGCGGCGCCGGGAGTGATCGATGCCCCCTCCGCGGCGCTCGACGAAAAGAAGATCACCGACATCGTGCATTCCTATCTCACCAAGAATCCCGAGATCCTGGTCGAGATGACCAATGAGCTCGACAAGCGCCAGGCGGAAGAGCAGGCGGCGCATCAGCAAAAGATCATCAGCGAGAACGCCGACGCCCTGTTCCGCTCGCCCAATGCTTACGTCGCCGGCAACCCCAACGGCGATGTGACCGTGGTCGAGTTCTTCGACTACAATTGCGGGTTCTGCAAACGCGCGCTGCCCGAGGTCGTCAAGCTCATCGACAATGACGGCAAGGTGCGCGTCGTGCTGAAAGAGCTGCCAATCTTCGGCGAGGAGTCGGAATCGGCGGCCAAGGCGGCGCTGGCCGCCGGCAAGCAGGGCAAATATTTCGAGATGCACCAGAAGTTGTTCACCGAGCCCGGCAAGGCCGACAAGGACAAGGCGCTCAAGGCGGCGGGTGAGCTCGGCCTCGACATTCCGCAGCTGGAAAAGGACATGGAAGACCCCTCGGTCAAGCAGGCGCTCGACGAGGCCAAAGATCTTGCGCAGAAGCTCGGCCTGCAAGGCACGCCGCTCTATCTGGTCGGCGACCAGGTGATCCCTGGCGCGCCCGACGACCTCTACGACCAGCTCGTCAAGGACGTGGCGGAAATTCGCGAGAAGGGTTGCAAGGCCACGTGCTAGTGACGGGTAGGACATACCTTCCCGTCCCTGCGGCTCGCTTTGCCGAACGGCAGAAAAGCTGATAAAGGGGCCCGTTTCCCCTGCCGGAACGAGCGCGCGGGCTCCTCGCGCGCGTCCGGCGTATCAGGCATCCGCTAGCCGCCATGGCCAAACCGATTTACGTCTTGAACGGCCCCAATCTCAACCTGCTTGGGTCCCGCGAGCCGGAGGTCTATGGCCGCGAGACGCTCGACGACATTCGCGCAAGGTGCGAGCGGAAGGCCGCCGCGCTTGGTTTTCCGCTAGAGTTCCGCCAGAGTAATCATGAGGGTGAGTTGGTGGCTTGGATCCAAGAGGCGAGAACTGACGCTGCCGGGCTGATCGTCAATGCCGGCGCGTTAACCCACACCTCGATCGCGCTTCTGGACGCGCTGTTGGCGTGCCCCACCCCATCGGTCGAGGTGCATCTGTCGAATATTTTCACCCGCGAGCCGTTCCGCCATCATTCGTATATTTCCAAGGCCGTGAAAGGCGTGATCTGCGGCTTCGGTTCGCTAGGCTATGAGCTTGCGATCGAGGCGCTGGCCGCTGCCATCGCGGCCGGCAAATCCAAGTGATGGCGGAAGGGAGAGGACGCCGCTCATGACGCAGCAAGGGGACAGTTTCGACAAGGACCTGATCCGCGAGCTCGCGGCGCTCCTCGACGAAACCGGCCTGACCGAGATCGAGATCGAGCATGAGGGGCGTCGCGTGAGGGTCGCGCGCGGCGGCGGGAAGGCCGTCTATGCCGCCGATGTCACCGAGCAGGGGCTGCGCGAGACCTCGCGCGCTCCAGCGCGGACGGACGAGTTCATCGTCCATCCCGGCACGGTGACCTCGCCGATGGTCGGCACCGCCTATCGCTCGCCCGAGCCCGGCGCCCCGCCTTTCGTCGAGATCGGCTCCAAGGTCGCCGCCGGGCAGACGCTCCTCATCATCGAAGCCATGAAGACCATGAACCAGATCCCCTCCCCCCGCGCCGGCACCGTCATCGCCATCCTCATCGAGGACGGCCAGCCGGTCGAATATGGCGAGCCGTTGGCGGTGATCGAGCAACGCTAGCCGGGGCGCGATGTTCGACAAGATTCTCATCGCCAACCGGGGAGAGATCGCGCTTCGCGTCGAACGCGCTTGCAAGGAGCTCGGCCTCGCCACCGTCGCCGTGCACTCCACGGCGGACGCCGACGCCATGCATGTCCGCCTCGCAGATGAGAGCGTGTGCATCGGCGGCCCGCCCTCCAAGGACAGCTATCTCAACATCCCGGCCATCGTGGCGGCTTGCGAGATCACCGGCGCCGACGCGGTGCATCCCGGTTACGGCTTCCTCGCCGAGAATGCCCGGTTCGCCGAAATCCTCGAAGAGCACGACATCACCTTCATCGGGCCGACCGCCGAGCATGTCAGGCTGATGGGCGACAAGATCAGGGCCAAGGAAGCCGCGATCGAACTGGACATCCCGGTGGTGCCGGGATCAGGCCTGATCAGCGATTTCGACGAGGCCAGGGCCATTGCGCGCGACATCGGCTATCCGGTGCTGGTCAAGGCCGCGGCCGGCGGCGGCGGGCGCGGCATGAAGCTCGCGCTGTTCGAGAACGAGCTTGAGCCCGCGCTCGTCACCGCACGCAACGAAGCGCGGGCCGCGTTCGGCGACGACACCGTCTATCTCGAGAAATATCTCGCCCATCCCCGCCATATCGAGATCCAGGTGCTGGCTGACGGCCAGGGCAATGCCATCCATCTCGGCGAGCGCGACTGCTCGCTGCAGCGGCGCCACCAGAAGCTCTGGGAGGAAGCCCCCTCGCCCGCGCTGAACGAGAGCGAGCGCGTCCGCATCGGCAAGACGGTCGCCGACGCGATGCGCAAGCTCAACTATCGCGGTGTCGGCACGGTGGAGTTCCTCTACGAGGCGGGTGAATTCTACTTCATCGAGATGAACACGCGCCTCCAGGTCGAGCACACCGTCACCGAGATGATCACCGGACTTGACCTCGTCATCGAGCAGATCAGGATCGCGGCCGGCGCGCCGCTGACACTTCGCCAGGAGGACGTCCGCTTCAACGGGCACGCCATCGAATGCCGTATCAACGCGGAAAACCCGCATACTTTCCGCCCCTCGCCCGGGACCATCACGCATTTCCACCCGCCGGGAGGGCTCGGCGTCAGGGTCGATAGCGGCGCTTACGCCGGCTACACCATTCCCCCGTATTATGACAGTCTGATCGGCAAGCTCATCGTGCATGCCCGTACCCGCAACGAATGTCTGATGCGGCTCAAGCGGGCGCTGGGAGAGTTCGTCGTGGACGGCATCGAGACCACCATTCCGCTCTTCACTTCGCTCATCTCGGAGCCGGATATTGTCGACGGCAATTACGATATTCATTGGCTTGAGAACCATCTCGCCAAGGCCAACACCCGCGGGTAATCGCATGACCTCCATCGACGACGTCATGATCGAGATCACGCCGCAGGTGCTGCTCAAGGCCTATGCCTGCGGCATCTTTCCCATGGCCGAGAGCGCCGAGGACAACGCGCTGTATTGGATCGAGCCTGAACGGCGCGGCATTCTGCCGCTCGACCGCGTGCATGTGCCGAGGCGGCTTGCGCGCACCATCAGGAATGGCGGCTTCGAGGTGAAGGTCGACATGAATTTCGAGGCGGTGATCGAAGGCTGCGCCGCGCCCCGCTCAGGCCGGCGAAGCACATGGATCAACGGCCGCATCAGAAGCCTCTATCGCGAGCTGTTCGCGCTCGGCCATTGCCATACGATCGAGGTCTGGCAGGAGGGAGCGCTGGTTGGCGGGCTTTACGGCGTGCATCTTGGCCGCGCGTTTTTCGGCGAGAGCATGTTCTCGAGGGTGAGGGACGCGAGCAAGATCGCCCTCGTCTTTCTGATCGCGCGGCTCAAATATGGCGGCTTCACCCTGCTCGATACGCAGTTCGTCACCGGGCATCTCGCCCGGTTCGGCGCGATCGAGGTGAGCCGCGAAGAGTTTCAGCGATTGCTGGAGGCCGCGTTGGGCGGCGGCTTGGTCCAAGGC
>JBAUOI010000265.1:0-1702 GCA_049579665.1 Methyloceanibacter sp. | reverse complement strand
GGGGGTCCCAGATTCACTCCGAGTCGATGCAGCATCCCCGCGATCGCTGTCGACCCGGAGTTGTACAGGTCCAGAACCGCCAACCGGCGTCGGTTGGACTCGCTCGACGGCACAACCATCACAGCGGGATGTTGTCGTGCTTCTTCCACGGGTTCTCCAGCTGCTTGTTGCGCAGCATCTGTAGCGCTCTCGCCACGCGCTTGCGCGTGCCGCGCGGCAGGATTACCTCGTCGATATAGCCGCGTTCGGCCGCGACGAACGGATTGGCGAAGCGCGCCTGATATTCGTCGATGCGCTTCTTGATCTTGGCGGGGTCGGACAGCTCGGCGCGATAGAGGATCTCGACCGCGCCCTTGGCCCCCATCACCGCGATCTCGGCCGACGGCCAAGCATAGTTCACGTCGCCCCTGATATGCTTCGACGACATGACGTCGTAGGCGCCGCCATAGGCCTTACGGGTGATGACGGTGACCTTCGGCACGGTGGCTTCGGTGAAGGCGAACAGCAGCTTCGCGCCGTGCTTGATGAGGCCTCCGTACTCCTGATCCGTGCCGGGCAGGAAGCCGGGCACGTCGACGAAGGTGACGATCGGAATGTTGAAGCAGTCGCAGAAGCGCACGAAACGCGCCGCTTTGCGCGAAG
Organism: Methyloceanibacter sp.; assembly: GCA_049579665.1. GTDB lineage: Bacteria > Pseudomonadota > Alphaproteobacteria > Rhizobiales > Methyloligellaceae > Methyloceanibacter. The sequence continues at coordinate 1,060 of JBAUOI010000265.1, read as the reverse complement.
CATCTGAATCGAGCACGCCCGCCAGGAACATCGGCTGGTTGGCGACGATGCCGATGGTGCGGCCCTCCATGCGCGCGAAACCCACCACAATGTTCCGCGCGAAGGTCTCCTGCACTTCGAAGAAATCGCCCTCGTCCACGACCTTATGGATCAGCTCCTTCATGTCGTACGGCGTGTTGGGATTGTTGGGGATCAGTGTGTCGAGCGAGACCTCCTCGCGGTCCCACGGATCGCGGGTCGGCAGCTCGGGCACGCCCGAGAGATTGCTACTGGGGAGGAAGTCCATCAGCCGGCGCATCTGCAACAGCGCTTCGACATCGTTGTCGTAAGCGCCGTCGGCGATCGACGACTTGGTCGTATGCACGATGGCCCCACCCAGTTGCTCCGCGGTCACCTCCTCCTTGGTCACGGTCTTCACCACGTCGGGGCCGGTGACGAACATATAGGAGGTGTCTTTGACCATGAAGATGAAGTCGGTCATAGCCGGCGAATAGACGTCGCCGCCGGCGCACGGCCCCATGATCACGCTGATCTGCGGGATCACGCCCGAGGCAAGCACGTTGCGCAAAAAAACCTCGCCATAGCCGCCGAGCGCCGCCACGCCTTCTTGAATGCGCGCGCCGCCCGCGTCGAACAATCCGATGATCGGCGCGCGGTTTTGCAGCGCCATGTCCTGGATCTTGATCATCTTGTTGGCGTGCGCTTCCGACAGCGAGCCGCCGAACACAGTGAAGTCCTTGGCGAAGACATAAACCACGCGGCCGTTGATGGTGCCCCAGCCGGTGACCACGCCATCGCCGGGCACCTTGGTCTTCTCCATGCCGAAATCGATGCAGCGATGCTCGACATACATGTCGAACTCCTCGAACGAGCCTTCGTCGAGCAGGAGGTCGAGACGCTCGCGCGCCGTGAGCTTGCCGCGCTTGTGCTGCGCCTCGATGCGCGCGGTACCGCCGCCGGCCCGCGCCCTGTCGCGCCGGATTTCAAGCTCTTCCAGGACTTCCTTCATCGCGGCTCCCCATGTGACGCGCTAATGACCGTGAATAGCATGGGCCTCAAC
>JBAUOI010000264.1:0-1648 GCA_049579665.1 Methyloceanibacter sp. | reverse complement strand
GCTCTACGCCCTGGTGCGCTGGGGGCTCGATGCCGCGTCCGCCGACCGGAGTTTGCGCAAGGCGTTGAAGGACGCCGCCGTCGAGTCCGACGAAGCGCTGGTGAAGCCGCTGCTCCAGTTCCGCAATTTCGGCATTCCGCTGCCGCATAACTGGACCACGGTAATCAACAGCGCGGAGTTCGGCACCGACTATCTCACGCGCACCGCCGTCGCCAAGTCGAACATCTTCATCAACCGGCCGCGCGAGACGCGCTATTTCTATCAGGACCTCGACAGCAAGGGCGGACGGCTGAACGGCGGAACTGGCCGCTATACGGTGACCTTCAAAGAGCTGCCGCCGGTCGACGCACGAGGCTTCTGGTCGATCACCCTCTACAACAAGAACCATTTCTTCGCGCCAAACGAGATCAACCGCTTCTCGCTCGGCACCAAGAGCAAGCAATTGCGCTACGGGGCTGACGGCTCGCTCGTCATCCATGTGCGGCAGGACAAGCCCGACGCGGATAACGTGTCGAACCTGCACCGGCCGATGAGTTCTCACTCTATATCCGCGCCTATTGGCCGCTCGAAGCACTCAACGACGGGGGCTGGACCCCGCCTCCCGTGGTGCCCCCTCTAGTCATCGCGGAGACATTGCCGCAAATTGCGCTGAACGCGGCGACGCGGGCTTAAGCACGGCGCTCGAAGGCCGCCCCATGCTTAATGCGGCCTTCAGGGTTTGCCGCGACACTCCGGCCAACCCTGGAGGAGATCGCCCATGTTCCGCAAAGTCTCGATCGCCACGCTCAGCGCCGCCCTCATCCTCGCCACCACGCCAAGCTTCGCCTGCACCGGCATCAGTCTCAAATCCGGCGACGGCGCCGCCATTCGCGGCCGTACCCTCGAATTCGGCTTCCCCATGCAGTCGAACGTGCTCGTCGTCCCCGCCGGCAAGGAGTTCAGCGGCACGCTGCCCGATGGCGGCAAGGGCCTAACCTATACAAGCCGCTATGGCTTCGCCGGCGCCAATGCGCTCGGTCTCCCTGCCATTCTCGATGGGCTGAACGATCAGGGCCTTTCCGTCGGCCTGTTCTATTTCCCGAACTACGCCAAATACACCGACGTCACCGCCGAGAATAAGAGCCGCGCGCTGGCGCCGCAGGATTTCGGCACCTGGGTGCTGGCGAATTTCGCCACCGTCGATGAGGTGCGCGAGGCGGTGAAGACTATCGTGCTGGTGCCGACGCCGGTTCCCGGCCTCGGCAGCCCGCAAGGCGCGGTGGCCGGCGCGCATTTCTTCCTGCAAGACAAGACCGGCAAGTCGCTGGTCGTCGAGCCGGTCGACGGCACGCTGAAAGTGCACGACGCGCCGCTCGGCGTGATGACCAATGCGCCGACCTATGACTGGCACATGACTAATCTGAATAACTACCTCACCCTCTCCCCGACGGACGTGACCTCCGCCAAGCTCGGCCCGCTGACCTTGGAGGCGTTCGGGACGGGCGCGGGGCTGCATGGCTTGCCGGGCGACTTCACGCCGCCGTCGCGCTTCGTCCGCGCCGCGATCTTCGCGCAGTCGGCGACGCCTAACGCCACCGCCGACGACGCGGTGCTCTCGGCCTTCCATATCCTCAACCAGTTCGATATTCGAAAAGGCTCGGTTAAAGGA
>JBAUOI010000263.1:0-4811 GCA_049579665.1 Methyloceanibacter sp. | reverse complement strand
TTCAAGGACGACGCCACCGCCTTCAACAACAAGAAGCACGACAAGATCGAGGGCAAAGGCGTCCTCAACAACCGCATCTCCGAGTATCTGTTCATGAAGCTCGGAGAGGTCGGCGTGCCGACGCATTTCATCAAGCGGCTCAATATGCGCGAGCAGTTGATCCGCGAGGTCGAGATCATCCCGCTCGAAGTCGTGGTGCGCAACGTCGCCGCCGGCTCGCTCTCGACCCGGCTCGGCATCGTCGAAGGCACCGCGCTGCCGCGCTCGATCGTCGAGTTCTATTACAAGTCGGACAAGCTCGGAGACCCGATGGTCACCGAGGAGCACATCACCGCGTTCGGCTGGGCGACGCCGCAGGAGATCGACGACGTCATGTCGCTCGCGCTCCGCATCAACGATTTTCTCTCCGGCCTGTTTCTCGGCGTCGGCATCAAGCTGGTCGACTTCAAGTGCGAGTTCGGCAGGCTGTGGGAGAACGAGCAGATGCGCATCGTGCTGGCCGACGAGATCTCGCCGGATTGCTGCCGGCTGTGGGACATCGAGACGCAGAACAAGCTCGACAAGGACCGCTTCCGCCGCGACCTCGGCGGCCTGGTCGAGGCCTACCAAGAAGTGGCGCGCCGCCTCGGGCTGCATGTCGACAACCCGATGCGGGTGAAGTCGGGCCCGGTGCTGGTGCGTTCAAAATAGAGTCGGACGAAGGGGGACATGAAGGCGCGCATTACCATCACGCTCAAGCAGGGCGTGCTCGACCCGCAAGGCAAGGCCATCGCCGGCGCCTTGCACGCGCTCGGCTTCGGCTCGGTTGGCAATGTGCGCCAGGGCAAATATATCGAGGTCGAAGTGATTGAAACCGACCCGGCCAAGGCGCGCGCCGAGGTGGAGCGCATGTGCGAGCAGCTTCTCGCCAACACCATCATCGAGAACTACGCTTATGAGCTCGAGGCGGCTTGAGGGGCGGCTCCCTCCCCCTGAAAGGGGGAGGTCGGACAGCGAAGCTGTCCGGGTGGGGGTTCGGCCCCCGATGAGACCCCTCCCCGGACTCCCTGCGGTGGTCCGACCCTCCCCTTTCAGGGGAGGGAAAGAGGAGACAGCATGAAAGCGAGCGTCATCGTCTTTCCCGGATCGAATTGCGACCGCGACGCGGCCGTGGCGCTCGAAACCGCCACGGGTCAGCCGCCCGCCATGGTCTGGCACGGCGACAGCGTGCTCCCCGCCAGCGACCTGATCGTGCTGCCCGGCGGCTTCTCCTATGGCGATTATCTCCGCTCCGGCGCCATGGCGGCGCATTCGCCGGTGATGCGCGAGGTCATCGCCCGGGCCCGCTCTGGTGTGCCCGTGCTGGGCATTTGCAACGGCTTCCAGGTGCTGACCGAGGCTGGGCTGCTTCCCGGCGTGCTGATGCGCAACGCCACGCTCAAATTCATCTGCCGCGACGTGCTGCTGCGCGTGGAGCGGAACGACTCGATCTATACGCATCGCTACAGCCAAGGCGAGGTCGTCAGGTTTCCCATCGCGCACAAAGATGGCAGCTATTTCGCCGACGATGCGACGATCGAGCGCCTCGAAGGTGAGAATCTCGTGGCCTTCCGCTACAGCGACGCGAACGGCAACGTCACGGCGCAAGCCAATCCCAACGGCTCGCGCAACAACATCGCCGGCATCTATAACGAGACGGGTACCGTGCTCGGGTTGATGCCGCATCCCGAGCGCCTCGCCGATGTCGCGCTTTCCGGCACTGACGGCGCCAAGATGTTCCTCTCGCTCGTGGAGACGCTGCATTGAACATCGCGGCGCGCGCGGAGAGAGCGGCTGACGGCATCACGCCCGAGCTGGTGGCCGAGCACGGGCTGAGTCCGGATGAATACAAGCTGCTCCTAACCGCGCTTGGCCGCGAGCCGAAGTTGACCGAGCTCGGCATCTTCTCGGTGATGTGGTCGGAGCATTGCTCCTACAAATCCTCCAGGGTCTGGCTGAAGAAGCTGCCAACCGAGGGCCCGCAAGTGATCCAAGGCCCCGGCGAGAATGCCGGCGTGGTCGATCTGGGCGACGGCCTGGCGGCGATCTTCAAGATGGAGAGCCATAACCACCCGTCCTATATCGAGCCTAATCAGGGCGCGGCGACCGGCGTCGGCGGCATCATGCGCGACGTGTTCACCATGGGCGCGCGCCCGATCGCCAACATGAATGCGCTCAGGTTCGGCGCGCCCGACCATCCGAAGACGCGGCACCTCGTTGCCGGCGTGGTCTCGGGCATCGGCGACTACGGCAATTGCATGGGCGTGCCGACGGTCGGCGGCGAGACCAATTTCGACCCGCGCTACAACGACAATATCCTCGTCAATGCCATGACCGTCGGCATCGCCGATGCCAACCGCATCTTCAAGTCCGCGGCAAGCGGAGTCGGCCATCCCGTGGTCTATGTCGGCTCGAAGACCGGCCGCGACGGCATACATGGCGCGACCATGGCGTCGGCCGAGTTCGACGAGGCCTCGGAAGAGAAGCGCCCCACCGTGCAGGTCGGCGATCCCTTCACCGAGAAGCTGCTGCTGGAAGCCTGCCTGGAGCTGATGGCCGAGGACGCCATCGTTGCCATCCAGGACATGGGCGCGGCCGGACTTACTTCGTCGTCGGTCGAGATGGCCGACAAAGGCGGCGTCGGCATCGAGCTCGAGCTCGACCGGGTGCCGACCCGCGAGGAAGGCATGACCGCCTACGAGATGATGCTCTCCGAGAGCCAGGAGCGCATGCTGATGGTGCTGAAGCCGGCCTCGGAGAAGATCGCCGAGCGCGTGTTCCGCAAATGGGAGCTCGATTTCTCGATCATCGGCTATACCACCGACACCGGCCGTCTCGTGGTGCGCCATCGCGGCATCGTCGAGGCCGATATTCCGCTGGCGGCGCTTGCCCATGCCGCGCCGGTCTATGAGCGGCCTTATACCAAGCAAGAGTCGCAACAGGTGATCGCGCCGCAAGCCGTGCCGCCGCCGAATAGTCTGCTTGGCGCGCTCGAATGTCTGATGGGCTCGCCCCACCTTTCCTCGCGCCGCTGGATCTGGGAGCAATACGACCACATGGTCATGACCGACACGGTGCAGCGGCCGGGTGGCGACGCCGCGGTCGTGCGCGTGCACGGTACCCAGAAGGGCCTCGCCATCTCCTGCGACGTGACGCCCCGCTATTGTGCCGCCGACCCGTTCGAGGGCGCCAAGCAGGCCGTTGCCGAATGCTGGCGCAATCTCTCTGCGGTCGGCGCCGATCCGCTCGCCATCACCGATTGCATGAATTTCGGCAATCCCGAGCGTCCTGAGATCATGGGCGAGTTCGCCAGCGCGGTCGAAGGCATGGCTGAGGCCTGCAATGCGCTGTCCTTCCCCGTCGTTTCCGGCAATGTTTCGCTCTACAACGAGACGAATGGCGTCGCCATTCCGCCAACGCCAGCGATCGGCGGCATCGGGCTCATTCCCGATGTCGCCACGATGGCCACTATCGCGCTGAAGCGTGACGGCGACGTGCTAATGCTGCTTGGCGCGGAGGCCGGGCATCTCGGCCAATCAATCTACATGCAACTGATGCAGGGGAAGAGCGAAGGTGCGCCGCCGCCGGTCGATCTCGATGCCGAGCGCCGCACCGGCGATCTGGTCAGAGGGCTGATCCGCAGCGGATGCCTGTCCGCTGTGCATGACGTTTCCGACGGCGGCCTGTTGGTGACGATTGCCGAGATGGCGCTTGCCGGAGGGCGGGGGGTCGAGTTCGATCCGGTGCCGGGGCCAATTCCTGCGCATGCTCTGTGGTTCGGCGAGGACCAGGCGCGCTATGTGGTCGCCGCCTCGCCGGACAAGGCCGACGCGATTCACAAGGCGGCGGCGGTCGCCAAGGTGCAGCTCAGGCTGCTCGGCAAAGTGGGCGGCGACAGCATCGCGCTCAACGGCGAGCCCCCGCTTGCCTTGGCGACGCTCAGGGCGGTGCATGAGGACTGGTTGCCACGCTTCATGGCCCACGGCTAAGATCGCGGAAAGACGAGGAGCATACCCATGGCCATGGCGGCCGACGATATCGCGCGGATGATCAAGGAGCGGTTTCCTGACGCCGATGTCAGCATCGAGGACCTCGCCGGCGACGGCGACCATTATTCTGCGACCATCGTCTCGGAGGCGTTCCGGGGCAAAAGCCGCGTCCAGCAACACCAGATGGTCTATGACGCGCTCAAGGGAAATATGGGAGGCGCGCTTCACGCCCTTGCGCTGAAAACCGCGGCACCATAGCTAAAAGGTCCGCCAGAAAGGATAAGACGATGAGCGCTCAGGACGTCCAGGATTGGATCGGCAAGCAGATTGCCGGCAACGATGTGGTGCTGTTCATGAAGGGCACCAAGACCATGCCGCAATGCGGCTTCTCCATGCAGGTCGCGCAGATCCTCAACCATCTCGGCGTCGAGTTCAAAGACATCAACGTGCTCGAGGACATGAGCGTGCGCGACGGGATCAAGGCCTATTCCAACTGGCCGACCATCCCGCAGCTCTACGTCAAGGGCGAGTTCATCGGCGGCTGCGATATCGTGCGCGAGATGTTCCAGGCGGGCGAGCTGCAAGAGCTGCTCAAGACCAAGGGCATCGCCAGCAATACGCAGACGCTGACCGCCTGACGCCTACTCGCAGCCGATAATGATGTCGCCCGGGTTGATCATCAGCACCACGGGCTTCCCCTCATAGAGCTTCAGCGTCTCCAGCGAGGCGATGGTGACGCTTGCTTCGAGCGTGGTGTCGCCCGGGACCGCGACATAGACGATGGCCGTCACCGCGCCTTTACGG
>JBAUOI010000262.1:0-2383 GCA_049579665.1 Methyloceanibacter sp. | reverse complement strand
ATTCGGGCCACGTAGTCGTCTCCTCGCGCGCACGGCTAACGTGCTGAAATTAAAACCTAATTACCCAATCGGGAACACAACGAGACCGACCGCGGACAGGCTCTACCCCCGGGATCGGTCAGTCCATATTTCCATGTAGCGGGGCTTATTTAGCGATTCCACTTGACAAGGTCAACCGGGCGTCTTTGCCCGATTTTTCACCGCTTTCGCACCTTTGCCTCCCAGGGCCTGGTCGATCTCCTTGGCTACCGTCGAAATATCGGCCATGCCGTCCACCGCGCTGACCTTCCCCTGCCGCCGGTAATAGTCGATCAGGGGCTCGGTCTGGGCGTGATAGGCCTTAAGTCGCGCCCGCACCACCTCCTCGTTGTCGTCCTTGCGCCGCACGAACCCGGCACTGCCGCAGCGGTCGCAGACGCCCTTAACCTTCGGCAGCTTGTACAGGTCGTGATAACCCTCGCCGCAATAGCCGCAAGCGAAGCGGCCGGCGATCCGCTCGACCAGGGCATCGTCGTCGACCTCCATCACGATCACACTATCGAGCGTCTTGCCGCGCTGCTTGAGCAGTCCGTCGAGTGCCTCGGCCTGAGCGATGGTGCGCGGGAAGCCGTCGAGGATATAGCCTTCACCGGCCCCGCCCTGATCCATGCGTTCGGCGATCAGCTTGATAACGAGATCGTCGGGCACCAGCGCGCCGCGCTCCATGATCTCGCCGGCCTTGCGGCCAAGCTCCGTGCCGGCGGCGACGGCAGCCCTGAGCATGTCACCCGTGGAAAGCTTCACCAGCGACCGGGAGTCTTCCAACAGCTTGGCCTGGGTTCCCTTGCCCGCGCCGGGAGGGCCGAGCAGAACCAGGTTCATCTCCGCCGCGCTCCTCTGAGACGCGCCCGCTTGATCAAGCCCTCATATTGATGGGCGAGCAGATGGCTCTGGATCTGGGCGACGGTATCCATGGTGACGCTCACCACGATCAGCAGCGACGTGCCGCCGAAATAGAACGGCACACCGGCATAGGAGATGAGAATCTCCGGCAGCACGCAGACGGCGGCGAGATAGATGGCGCCAACCACCGTGATCCTGGTCAGCACATAATCGATATATTCCGCAGTGCGCTCGCCTGGCCTGATGCCGGGCAGGAAGCCGCCATACTTCTTGAGATTGTCGGCGGTGTCCTTCGGATTGAACACGACGGCCGTGTAGAAGAAGGCGAAGAAGATGATCAGCGCGACATAAATGATGACGTGCAGCGGCTGACCGCGCCCGAGCATGGCGGTCACGGTGGTGAGCCATTCGGGCCCCTGCCCGGCCGAGAAATTCGCCACCGTGATCGGCAACAACAGCAGCGACGAGGCGAAGATCGGCGGGATCACGCCGGCGCTGTTCAGCTTGAGCGGGAGATGCGAGGCATCGCCCTGAAACATGCGGTTGCCCACCTGCCGCTTCGGGTATTGCACCAGCAGCCGCCGTTGCGCTCGCTCCATGAAGACGATGACGGCGATGACGACGATCGCCATCACCAACAGCCCGATGATCAGCGGCGTGGACAGCGCGCCTTGCCGGCCGAGCTCGAGGGTGCCGACGAGAGCATGAGGCAATTGCGCGACGATGCCGGCGAAGATGATCAGCGAGATGCCGTTGCCGACGCCGCGCGTGGTGATCTGCTCGCCGAGCCACATCAGGAACACGGTCCCGCCGACCAGCGTGATGCAGGTGGTGATGCGGAAGAACCAGCCGGGATCGAGCACCACATTGCCCGCGCCCTCCAGCCCGATGGCGATGCCGTAGCCCTGGAGCGCCGCGAGCAGCACCGTGCCGTAGCGCGTATATTGGTTGATCTGCCGGCGTCCCTGCTCGCCTTCCTTCTTCAGCTGCTCGAGATGCGGCGAGACGGTGGTGAGCAGCTGGATAATGATCGACGCCGAGATATACGGCATGATGTTGAGCGCGAAGATCGCCATGCGTCCGACCGCGCCGCCGGAGAACATGTTGAACATGCCGAGAATGCCGGACTGGTTCTGCCGGAACACGTCGGCAAGCGCCTGGGGGTTGATGCCCGGGATCGGGATATAGGTGCCGAGCCGGTAGATCAGCAGCGCGCCGAGCGTGAACCAGATGCGCTTCTTGAGCTCGTCGGCCTTGGCGAAGGCCGCGAAGTTGAGATTGGAGACGAGCTGTTCTGCGGCGGAGACCATCGAGGCGCTCTCTTCCCTTGACGAGCGGCGTCGGGCGGCGCGAGGCCGCCCAAGACGTTACTCGGACTTGTCCTTCTTGGCCGGCTTGTCCTTCGGCTCCTTGGCTTCGCCCTTCGGCTCGGACTTTACCTTGCCGGCCTTAGGAGCCTCGGCTTGAGCCTCGGCGGGGGCGCCTTCGGCCTCCTCGCCCT
>JBAUOI010000261.1:0-1876 GCA_049579665.1 Methyloceanibacter sp. | reverse complement strand
GCTGCCAGTCGCCCCCGGCTTCGGCGTCAGAGCCGCCCTGCGTGGCTGCGGCGAACTGCGTCGGGTTCGACAGCATATTGCGGAGATAGGTCATGTTCGACTTGGCTTCCTGGTCGGTCATGTCGAGCGAGGCGACTTTGCGCGCCTCGTCGAACTTGCCTTGCAGGCCGAGCACGAGCGCCAAATTCTGCCGCACGCGCTTGTCGTCATGGCCGCTGTCCACCGCCTTGCGCAACAGCTCCTCCGACTTGTTGGGCTTGCCGTCGAGCGCGTAGGAGAGCGCGAGATTGTTGATCACCGACACGGCGTCTGGCTGCACTTCCAGCGCCGCGAGAAAATATTGCTGGGCCTCGGCGTGGCGTCCCTGCTTTGCCCGCAGAGTGCCCTGCGCCGACAGCGTCTTCCAGTCCTTGACGCCTTGGGTTTCCGCCACTTTCAGCGTTTGCTGGGCGATATCGAGCCGGTTCATGTCGAGCGCGAGCCGCCCCAGCTCGGCGGCGATTTCGCCGTTGTTCTGATTGGCGCGGTATCCCGCCGTCAGGATCTCGAGCGCCTTGTCGCGCGAGCCGATATTCTTGAGCGCCGCGGCATAGCCGAGCACCAATTTCGGATCTTGTGGGTTCTTGTTATAGGCGGCCGACCATTGGGCGATGGCGCCGATGGCGTCGGTCGCGGAAAGCTTGGGCTCTTCGCTCCGACTGAACGGCAAACCGGGCTGCGTGCAACCGCCGAGCAACGCCGCGAGTGCCGCGGTGGCGAGCAGCGCGAGCGCCATTCTGCGCCGCGGGCGGGCGTCCAAGCTTTGCGCGTGTGCCATGAGTTAACCAATCCTTACCGGACGCTATGCGGCGACCGGCGGTCCTGTTTCACTGCTGTAAGAATGTGGGACAGGCGTCAAAAAAGTATTAACCATCTGCTCCCGGGGGCGGATTAGCGCCCGTCAGGCGCCGGCTCTCGCCTTTATTTCTTCGGCCGCCCCTTGCGCCCATTCGGCCATGGCCGGAAGGGCGAAGATCGCGTCCATATAGGCGGCGCCTGTGCCGTCGTCGCCAAATTGGGAGAGGTCGACCCCATAGGTGCGGAAGCGCGTCACCACCGGCGCGTACATGGCATCGGCATTGGTGAAGGCGCCGAACAGCAAGGGACCGCCTTTGCCGAAGCGCGCACGCGTCTCCCTCCAGATGGCGGCGATGCGCTTGATGTCCGCTTCGAGTGCCGGGCTGATCGGCGGGGAAGGTAGCCGGCTCAGCAGATCCATTGACAGGTCGTTGCGCAGCGTGACGAAGCCGGCATGCATCTCGGCAGAAATGCTGCGCGCGGCCGCCCGCGCCTCCGCGTGCTGCGGCCAGAGCCTATGCTCAGGATGATGCTCGGCGAGGAATTCGAGGATGGCGAGGCTGTCCCAGATAAGACCGAGCTTCGTCTTCAGCACCGGGACCTTGCCTGCTGGCGTATGCCGGAGGATCTCGGCTTTTGAGTCGGGCTGCCGCAACCTGACCCGCTCCTCGGTGAAGGGGATGCGGCACTGTTTCAGCGCGAGCCAGGACCGCAGGCTCCACGAGGAGAAATTCTTGTCGCCGATCACCAGCGTGTAGTCATTTGTCGCCATGCCGCGCCGTCCGCCATTGTCAGCCTGCGCCTCCCCTGCCATTAATGCGCGGCCCGAGCAACCCCCGGCCTTAGATTTCATCCATGCCCAGCAAGCCAATCACGCTTGAAACTGCGCGGCGCGGCCTTGAAGAGCTGCTGCTTCCCTCTGGCGCCGAGGCGATCCCGATCCGCCTCATCGCCTCGGCCGACGCCGGCGCGCTCGAAGCCTTGAGCGAGGCGGAATGGGGCTGGGTCGAGGCGCAAGGCTGGAGCGGCAAGCAAGGCT
>JBAUOI010000260.1:0-4553 GCA_049579665.1 Methyloceanibacter sp. | reverse complement strand
CCGAGACGATGTCCTCGCGGCTCACGTCCTCGTGGAGATCTTCCGAACGGGGATTGGGTTTCTCGTCAACGAACATTGCCGCAACGACTGGGGTAAACTGGCCTTGGAATGAGATGGAGTGTTGCCCCATCATGATTGCCAAAGCGTTACCAGGGAACGGCATCGCATGTGCTCGCGCTATAGCCTGACCTCTCCGCCTGAGGCCGTGCGCGCCTATTTCGGCTATGCCGACACGCCGAATTTTCCGGCGCGCTACAATATCGCACCGACGCAACCGATCGGAGTGGTAGCGGGCGACAGGGAAGGGGTGCGGCGCTTCCGGCTGATGCGCTGGGGCTTGTTGCCGGCCTTCGTCAAGGATGCAAAGACCTTCCCCACCCTGATCAACGCCCGCTCGGAGGAGGTGCTGGTGAAGCCTTCGTTTCGCAATGCGATGCGCTGGCGCCGCTGCCTGATCCCCGCCGACGGCTTCTATGAATGGACTGGGTCCAAGGGCAAGCGTCGGCCCTTCCTGCTGCGGCCGCGGAATGTCGAACTGATCGCCTTTGCCGGGCTCTATGAGCGCTGGCGCGACAAGGACGGCGGAGAGATCGACACGGTCGTGATTCTCACCTGCCCCGCCAATCGTACGGTCTCGCCGTTGCACGATCGTATGCCGGTGGTGCTGGCTCCTGAGCATTTCGAGACGTGGCTCGACGTCAAGGGCACACCTGCCGACGCCGCGTTGAAACTGCTGTCGCCTTCGTCCGACGACCTCTTCGAGGCGATCGAGATGCATCCGAAGATCAACGACTCGCGCAAGGACGAGCCTGATATCCAAGAACCGCTCGAGCCCTCGCTCCTCTAGGATCGGGGACCATCATGCTGCGCTAGACCGCAGGCAAGGAGAGAACAAGGAATGCTGCCAACCGAGATCATCGAGCGCTACCGTGTCCGCAAGGGCGGCGACTTCCGCCTGGCCGATTTCGATCCCGACGACACCTGCGGGCTCGATATCGACAAAGGCGACGCCAAGGAGATGCTCGCAGCCGGCGTGAAGCGCCTAGCCGCCTTGCAAGACCGGCTCTGGGCCGACGATCGCTGGGCTATCCTCGTCATCCTGCAAGGCGCCGACACCTCAGGCAAGGACGGCGTCATCAAGCATGTAATGTCGGGCGTCAATCCACAGGGTTGCGAGGTTCATTCCTTCAAGGCGCCGAGCGAGCAGGAGATCGACCACGATTTTCTGCGGCGCGCCTCGGTTGCTCTCCCGCCGCGCGGGCGGATCGGCATCTTCAACCGCTCCTATTACGAGGAGACGATCGTCGTGCGGGTGCATCCCGAACTGTTGCAGAAGGAGCGCCTGCCGCAAAGGCTCATCACCGACGACATTTGGAGCCAGCGCTTCACCGACATCAACAATTTCGAATCCTATCTCGCCCGTAACGGCATCCTGACCCTCAAGTTTTTTCTGAACATGTCCAAGAAAGAACAACTGGGTAGGCTGCTGGCGCGCATCGACGATCCGGAGAAGCGCTGGAAGTTCGCGGTCCACGATGTCGAGGAGCGCAAGCTGTGGGACCAGTATATGCAGGCCTACGATGATGCGATCCGCAATACCGCAACCAAGGATGCGCCATGGTACGTGGTGCCGGCCGATCATAAATGGTTCACGCGGCTGGTGGTCGCCGCGGCGCTGGTCGAACGGCTGGAACAGCTCGATCTGCAATTTCCCAAGCTCGACGCGGCGACCGTGGCTCGGTTCGAGACCATCCGCGCGGAGTTGGTCGCCCAGAAGCCGAAGAACAACAAAGGGTGAGCCGCAAGGGAGACTCCCCGCGTTCAGGTGCGGCCGTCGGTGACGACGAGAATGGCGAGCCCGTCATGGCCCTTGGCGCCCACGGTCTGGATCGCCGTACCGCTCACACGCGGATCGGTGGCGGCAAGCTCGAAGAAGCGCCGCATGCCCTGAACGCTCGAATCCACGCCCGAAGTATCGAGGATCGCGCCCTCGCGCACGACATTGTCGACGATGACGAGCGCGCCCTGGCGCGCCAGCTTGACCGCCCATTGGAAATAGCCGGGCGTGCCTTCCTTGTCGGCATCGATGAAGATGAGGTCGAATGGCGCTTCGCCGGCGAGGGCCGGCAGCGTATCGCTCGCCTTGCCGACGCGCACCTCGACCATCTCGCCTAAGCCGGCGCGCGAGATGTTGGCGCGCGCAACCTCGGCACATTTGGGATTGGCTTCGAGCGTCACCAGCTTGCCGTCGGGAGCAATGCCGCGTGCGAGCCAGATCGTGCTGTAGCCGCCGAGCGTGCCGATCTCCAAGATGCGGCGGGCGCCGATCGCGCGCGCGAGCAGCATCAAGAGCTTGCCTTGGTTGGGCGCGACATTGATCCGCGGCAAGCCTGCCGCGTCGCTTGCTTCGAGCGCCGCATCGAGGGCGTCATCGCCGGGAACGAAGCAGTCCTCGAGATAGCCGTCGATCTCGGTCCAGAGCGCGTCGGTTTGCAGGCGTTTCATCTAGAGCAGCTTCCCCGGATTGAGAATGCCGTTGGGATCGAAGGCGGTCTTGATCTTCCGCATCAACTCGATCTCGATCGGCTGCTTCGCATGCGGCAGCAGCTCGCGCTTCAGGCGGCCGATGCCGTGCTCGGCGCTGATCGAGCCACCGAGATCGAGCACGATCTGGTATACGGCGGCGTTGAGCGCGTCCCAAGAGCTCAGAAAGATCGTGCGGTCCATGCCGGGCGGCTGGCTGACATTGTAATGGATATTGCCGTCGCCGAGATGGCCGAATGGCACCGGCCGTGCGCCGGGGATCATCAATTCCACGAGCTGATTGGCGCGCGCGACGAACTCAGGCACGCGCGCCACCGGCACGGCGATATCGTGCTTGATGGAGCCGCCTTCGTGCTTCTGCACCTCGCACATCAGCTCGCGCAGCCGCCACAGCTCTTGCGCCTGCGTGAGCGAAGCGGCAACGACCGCGCTGTCGATCTCACCGGCTTCGACGCCCTCGCCAAGCATGCTCTCGGCGAGGCGGGCGAGCTCGTCGCCCTCGCGCGGGCTCGTCAGCTCGAACAGCGCGTACCACGGGTAGGCCGTAGGGAAGGGGTCGCGCGCCGAGCTTCCGTGGCGGAGCACGAACTCTAAACCCATGCGCGGCATGATCTCGAACGCGGTGAGCGCCGGGCCGGCCTGCTCCAGCGCGCGGGTAAAGAAAGCGGGCGCCGTTTCGAGCGCGCTCAAGCCCGCCATGCAGGTGACCCGCTCGACCGGCTTCGGGAACAGCCTCAGCACCGCGGCGGTGATGATGCCAAGCGTTCCCTCCGAGCCGATGATCAGGTCCTTGAGGTCGTAACCCGTATTGTCCTTGCGCAGCGACTTCAGGCCGTTCCACACGCTCCCGTCGGCGAACACCACTTCGAGCCCCAGCGTGAGATCCCGCGCGCTGCCATAGGCGAGCACTGCCATGCCGCCGGCGTTGGTGGCGAGCACGCCGCCGATCTGGCAGCTTCCTTCCGAGGCGAGGCTCAACGGGAACAAGCGTCCCGCGCTTGACGCAACTTGCTGGGCTTGCGCCAGCACAAGTCCCGCTTCGACGGTCATGGTGTTGGAGGAAAGATCGATGGCGCGCACGCGGTTGAGCCGCTCGAGCGAGACCACGACCTCGTTGCCGGTCTCGAACGGAATCTGACCGCCGACGAGCCCAGTATTGCCCCCTTGCGGCACGATGGCCGTCTTGGTCGCGTTGGCGCATTCGAGGATCGCCGCCACCTCTTGCGTCTCGCCGGGCTTGAGCACGAGAGCGGCCTTGCCGCGATAGCGGTCGCGCCATTCGACGAGATAGCGCGCCATGGCTGCCTCGTCGCGGATCGCATGCTCCTCGCCGACGATGCGGATCAACGCATCGATCGTCTCGTGGCTCGGCGGCGCGTGCTGCTGATCGCGGGTCATGGTTATTGAGCGCTAGCCCCGATTGGCCGCGCGCTGCAAGCGGTCGTTGATGGCCTCGCCCAGCCCATGGGCGGGAATCGGCATCACGGCGATGGAAGTGGCGCCGGTCTGGTCGAGTTCGCGCAGCGCGGCGAACAGCTTGGCCGCAGCCTCTTCGAGATTGCCGCTGGGGCTGAGATTGACGGTAACGTGCGCGCCTTGTGGGACATCAGGGCCGAAGGCGAGCAACGCCTCGGTGGCACTGACGTTGGTCGCGCCGAGCCGGAGCTGCGTGTTGGGCGCGTAATGGGTTTCAAGTTGCCCGGGCGAGGCGCCCCGATGGTTGGCCTTGGCGGTAGCAAGCGGCACGCCCAATACCAGCTCGATTGCCTCGCGGGGCAGGGCGCCCGGCCGGAGCAGGCCCGGCTCCGTTTCGATCACGCTTACCACCGTCGACTCTATGCCGAGAGGGCAGCGGCCTCCGTCAAGGATCATGGCGGGACGCTCGCCGAGCTCCGCCTCGACATGCGCGGCCGTGGTTGGGCTAACCCGGCCGGAGCGGTTCGCGCTTGGAGCGGCGATAGGCAGCTGCGCCGCTTGAAGCAATGCTTGCGCAACCGGATGCGCCGGTG
>JBAUOI010000259.1:0-4707 GCA_049579665.1 Methyloceanibacter sp. | reverse complement strand
GCACAAGGCTTGCCAGGCGGCGGCGGGAACCCTCAGGCGGGGGCCGCGTTAAGGCCCACGGCAGCAATTGCGCGAAGCGCCACGCGGTGTGAAAGCACGCCCGCGAATGCTTGTGGCTATTAAAAAGACTGACAAGGAACCGTCAAAAAACTGCCACAGGGCGAAGGCATGCTGTAGGTGCCCAGTTGTGTTCAGTCTGGGTCGGTAGTGCGTTCTGTGTAATGCGTACGAGCCCTGGCACTCCCCGCGCCGGGGCTCTTCTTTTTTGCCATCCTTGCACCTCTATTCGGCGGGCTCGAGCACGCTGTCCGCTTTCGGCGCGGGCAATGCCGGCAGGCTCGTGTCGGGCGTCAGGGCGTCATCGGCCTCGATGAAAACGCGACGGCTTAGATAGGTATAGACCACCGGGATCACGAACAGAGTGAAGAGCGTGCCGACGAGCAGGCCGCCGACGATGACCCAGCCGATATCCTGACGGCTCTCGGCGCCGGCCCCGGTGGCGAGCGCAAGCGGCACGGCGCCGAGCACCATCGCGCCGGTCGTCATCAGGATGGGCCTGAGCCTCAAACCCGCCGACTCGATCACCGCGTCGCGCATGGGCTGACCCTTCGCACGCAGCTGATTGGAAAACTCGACGATCAGGATGCCGTGCTTGGTGATCAGGCCGATCAGGGTGACGAGGCCGACCTGGCTGTAGATGTTGAGCGTGCCGCCGCTCCACCACAGCGCCAGCAGCGCGCCGGTGATCGACAGCGGCACGGTGAGCATGATGATGAATGGATCGGTGAAACTTTCGAATTGCGCGGCGAGCACGAGATAGATGAAGCAGAGCGCGAGCAGGAAGGTCAGATACATGTTCGCGCTGGCTTCCTTGAATTCGCGCGACTGCCCCGAATACTCGATATGCGCCGTCGTCGGCAGAACGTCTTTGGCCGTCTGGTTGAGGAAGGTAAGCCCGTCACTTAGCGTATAGCCGGGCGCGAGTTGCGCGGTCAGAGTTGCCGCGCGAAGCTGATTGAAATGGTTCAGCTCCTTCGGCGCCACCGTCTCCCTGATGGAAATGAGGTTGGAGAGCGGGATCATGGCGTTGTCGCGGCCCTTCACGTAGATGCGCCGCATGTCGTCGGGATTTTGCCGGTCGATGTCGGCGATCTTCACCACGACGTCGTATTGCTCGCCATTCTGCTTGAAGCGCGTGACCTGACGCCCGCCCAGCAGGGTTTCCAGCGTGCGGCCGAGCGTGTCAATCTCGACGCCGGTCGCCGCCGCCTTCTCCCGGTCGACCGAAATATCGAGCTGCGGCGAGTTGAGCTTGAGGTCCGTGTCAGCGTCGACGAGGCCGGGATAGTCACGCGCCTTGTCGAGCATCGCGTCCACCATCTTCTGTAGCTCCGCATAGGAGCTCGAGGTCTGGATCACGAAGTTGATCGGCTTATCCTTCAGGCTTTGCCCGAGCGAGGGTGGATTGCTCGGAAAGGCGACCACGCCAGGCACGGCCACCATGCGCGGCGCGATCGATTTGGCGATCTCCTGTTGCGTGCGTTCGCGCTCGCCCCAAGGCTTCAGCCTGACCACCGACGTGCCTTGCGACACGGTGGGATTGCCCGCCACGACGAACACGCGGTCGGCCTCGGGAACCGAGAGGTAGATCTGCTCTAGCTGCTTGGAGTAAGCGTCGGTGTATTCGATGGTCGCACCCTCGGGCGCGCGGAACATGACATAGATGTTGCCCTGGTCCTCGATCGGCGCGAGCTCCGCCTTGAGCCCGGTGAAGAGGAAATAGCTGGCGGCGGCGACGCCGAGGCCGATCAAAAGGACGACCGGACGTATCGCCAGCGCTCCACGCAAGAGGGCGCGGTATCCCGAGGTCAACCCCTGAAGCACCCGCTCGCTCGCACGATAGAGGAGATTGTGCGTTGGCTGATGGCGAAGCAGCTTCGAGCACATCATCGGCGAGAGGGTGAGCGCGACGAAGCCCGAGACGATCACCGCGCCGGCAAGCGTCCAGGCAAATTCGGTGAACAACCTGCCCGTGATGCCCGTCATGAAGCCGATCGGCGCATAGACCGCAGCGAGCGTGATGGTCATGGCGATGACGGCGAAGCTAATCTCACGGCTGCCGAGCAGCGCCGCCTTTACCGGCGGCATGCCCTCTTCCACGTGCCGGTAGATGTTCTCCAGCACGACGATAGCGTCATCGACCACGAGACCGATCGCCAGCACGAGCGCAAGCAACGTCAACGTATTGATGGTGAAGCCGAAGGCGTACATCAGCGCGAAGGCGCCAATCAGCGATACGGGAATGGTGACGAGCGGGATAAGCGTGGCGCGGATCGACCGGAGGAAGAGAAAGATAATCAGGACGACGAGAACGATGGCCTCGCCGATGGTGTGGTAGACGTTCTTGATCGACTCGGCGATGAACACCGACTTGTCGTTGGCGACGCGGACCTCCATCCCCTCGGGCAGAGATTCCCTGATGCTCGGCAGGATCGCCTGCACCTCTTGCGCCACGTCGAGCGGGTTTGCCGTCGCCTGCTTGATGACGCCAAGGGCGATGGCCGGCTTGCCGTTGAACCTCACTACGCGCCGCTCATCGAGCGCCCCGAGCTCGGCATGACCGACATCTTCAAGCCGCACCAGATAGCCGTTGGCTTCCTTGACGATCAAATCGTTGAACTGAGCCGGCGTGCGCAGATCGGTCTCGGCGAGAACGGTGAATTCGCGCTGCTGGCTCTCGATGCGGCCCGACGGCACCTCGACATTCTGGCGTCTGAGCGCGGCCTCGATGTCCTGGGGCGTGAGCTCGTAGGCCGCCAGTCGCTCCGGGTCGAGCCAAATGCGCATCGAATATTCGCGTTCGCCGAATAGACGCACCTCGGCAACGCCGGGAAGCGTCGTCAGCTGATCCTTGACATAACGCTCGGCATAATCGGTGATCTCCAGCGCCGAATGCCGGTCGCTAAAAAACGCAAGATGGAAGATCGGCTGGGCGTCGGCCTCGACCTTCTGGATGATCGGCTCCTCGATTTCGTCCGGCAATCGGCCGCGGACGCGCCCGACCCTGTCGCGCACGTCGGCCGCGGCATAGTCGGGATTGCGGTCGAGCTTGAACCGCACGGTGATCTGGCTGGATTCCTGCCGGCTGATCGAGGTGATGAAATCGATGCCCTCGATGCCTGACAGTGAATCCTCAAGCACCTGGGTGACCTGCGTCTCGACAATGGCCGCGCCGGCGCCGGGATAGGTGGTCTGCACGGTGACGACGGGCGGGTCGATGGCCGGATATTCGCGCACCGAAAGCCGCTGATAAGAGATGAGGCCGACCAGCACGAGCACGAGGCTCATGACCGTGGCGAAGACCGGCCGCTTGATGGAGAGTTCGGGAAGCGTCACGGGCTACGCCCCAGTCGCGCCGACGACGGAGACGGCGCTGCCATCGCGGATTTTGAGCTGGCCTGCGGTCACCACCTGGTCGCCGACGGCGAGCCCCTCGACGATCTCGACCCTCCCTTCCCGGCGCGTGCCGGTTACGACCTTGGTCAGCTTCACCTTGCCGTCGATAATCTTGAAGACGAACTGGCTGTCCCCCTGGGGCATGATGGCCTGCTCCGGCACGGTTAGAGCGTCTTCCTTGAGCTGCAACAGCACGGTGACGCGCGCGAACAGGCCCGGACGCAGGCGCTGATCCTTATTGGGAACCAGCGCGCGGACCAGGAGGCTACGGCCTGAGACGTCGAGCTTGGGATCGATGGCGTAGACCTTGCCCTCGAAACTCGCATCGGGAAAGGCGTCGACCTTGATGCGGATGGTCTGCCCAACCCTGATAGCCGGCAGGAATTTCTCAGGCACGCGGAAATCGGCTTTTACCGGATCGATGGCCTCGAGATTGACGAGCGCCTGGCCCGCGGTGATGTATTCGCCGACGCTCACATGCCGCAATCCGACGATGCCGGAGAAGGGCGCCACGATGCGCGTCTTTTCCAGCTGCACGCGGGCCAGCTCGGTCGCCGCCGTGCTCACCGCAAGGTTTGACGCCGCCTCGTCGGCGGACTGCGCCGTCGCGTATTTGTTGCTGAACAGCGTGCTGGTGCGCTTGTTGGTCTGCTCGGCGAGCTTGAGCTTGGCTTCGGCATCGTCGAGCTGCGCGCGGTAGACCGAGTCGTCGAGGGTGAAGAGCGGTGCGCCCTTCTCGACCGGCTGACCTTCCTGGAAGTGGATTTCCTTGAGGCGGCCGGGAATCTCGGAACTCACCGTGACCGCTTCGTCCGATAGCAGCGTGCCGACAGCGGTCACCTGCTCGCTCAAGGGCGCGGCGGTGACTTTCGCCGCCTCGACCGGCACTGTGGCGCTCTTGCCATCCTGCGCTTGGGCGAGGCCGCAGACACAGACCATGGCGGCGGCAGAGAGCCACCAGCGCACAGCAACGCAGTCCGAAAGCGCCATTTTCCGCCTATTTCCGCTGACTTCGGCCCCGACAATCTAGCATCAAATCCGGCGGCAAGGAGACCGGGTTCAGTCTGAACGTCGGATGAACGGTTCTAGCGGCTGGCGCGGCGGCGGAGCGCGAAAAGCAAAGGGGCGGCCCATTGCTGGACCGCCCCAAAATATCGCAACGGCTTTATTGCGGTGGCGCGGGCGTCTCTTCTGGAGGCGCCTCGTCGGCGGGTGCCTCCTCGGCAGGGGCCTCCTCGGCCGGTGCTTCGG
>JBAUOI010000258.1:0-4288 GCA_049579665.1 Methyloceanibacter sp. | reverse complement strand
TTCAAGGAGCGCCAGGGAAACGGCGGCCCCGCCTCTGCAAAATATGACGAGCGGGAATATGACGCCGTGGTGTCCTCAGGCGAGCAGGTCACCTCGGGGCTGCTTGCGCTCGTGCTGCAATCCTTGGGGATCAGGGCCCGCTCCTGGCAGGGTTGGCAGATCCCGCTGCACACCGATTCCGCCCACCGTGCCGCCCGCATCACCGGCCTCGACATCGAAGAGCTTAAGGCGCGGATGATGGGCGGCGAGGTCGCCGTGATCGCAGGCTTCCAGGGCATCGCCCCCGGCAACCGCATCTCGACGCTCGGGCGCGGCGGGTCGGACACCAGCGCTGTCGCCTTGGCCTCGGCGTTAACCGCCGACCGTTGCGACATCTATACCGATGTTGACGGCGTCTACACCACCGACCCGCGCGTGGTGCCGAAAGCCCACCGTCTCGACAGAATCTCTTACGAAGAGATGCTAGAAATGGCCTCGCAGGGGGCCAAGGTGCTGCAAACGCGCTCGGTTGAGCTGGCCATGCAGCGCGGGGTTCGCGTGTTGGTGCGCTCGAGCTTCGATCCGCCGGATCTCGGCGGCCTGCCGACCGACGCGGCGGAACAGCTTGGAACACTCGTTTGCCATGAGGATGAGATCGTGGAGCAGAATGTCGTCAGTGGAATTGCCTATGCGCGCGACGAAGCCAAGGTGACGCTGCTCAAGGTCGCCGACAAGCCGGGCGTGGCCGCGCAAGTCTTCGGCCCGCTGGCCGAGGCCAATATCAATGTCGATATGATCGTGCAGAACGTCTCAGAGGACGGCCGCTATACCGATCTCACCTTCACCGTGCAGAGCGCCGATCTTGACCGGGCGCTGGAAGACTTGCGCAACTCCAAGGAAAACATCGGTTATTTGGACTTGCGCGGCTCGACCGACATCGCCAAGGTATCGGCGATAGGTGTCGGCATGCGGAGCCACGCCGGGGTTGCCGCGCAAATGTTCAGCGCCCTTGCCGAAAAAGGCATCAATATCGAGGCGATCTCCACATCCGAGATCAAAATCAGCGTATTGATCGACGCGGCCTACGCCGAGCTAGCGGTGCGGACCTTGCATTCCTTGTTCGGTTTGGACAGCCGCTAGAGCATGATCCGGAAAAGTGGCAACCGGTTTTCCGATAAGATCGTGCGCAAAAGCACTTAGAGCGGCATCAGTCTTGCTGATGACGCTCTAAGGAAATTTGGCGGCCAGCCTTAGGCTTCTGACGACGCTTGGTCCGCCGCTCCGCCGGCCGGCGAGGACTTGTGATTATGCCTGTCTCTGTTGGCGCCCCGAGACAATTGCTGCGACGCTTGCGCGAGGTGATGGCCGAGCGCGAGACCGCGCAAATTCGCCTCGATAAGGTGGTGGTGCTGATCGCCTCGAACATGGTGGCCGAGGTGTGCTCGCTCTATTTGCAGCGCCGCGACGGCTCGTTCGAGCTGTTCGCCACCGAGGGCCTCAACCGCGAGGCCGTCCACAATACGCATTTGAAGCCGGGAGAAGGTCTGGTCGGCTTGATCGCGCAGCAGGCCGAGCCGTTGCAGTTCCCCGACGCGCAGCATCATCCCGCCTTCTCCTACCGGCCCGAGACGGGCGAGGAGATCTATCACTCCTTCGTCGGCGTGCCGATTCTGCGCGGCGGCCACACAATCGGCGTGCTCACGGTGCAGAACCGCACCAAACGTCAATATAGCGACGAGGAGATCGAAGCGCTGCAAACCACCGCCATGGTTCTTGCCGAGATGATCGCCTCGGGAGGACTTGTGAGCGAAGTCGTCAGCGCCGAAACCCGCCGCGATCTTGCCATGCGGTTTGGCGGCCTTCCCATCTCGGAAGGCGTGGCGCTCGGCCATATCGTGCTGCATGAGCCGCGCATCGTCGTCACCCGCCTGATCGCCGAGGACATCGACCTCGAGCGGCGGCGCCTCGGCCAGGCCATCGAGGATTTGACCGGGTCGATCGACAACATGATGGAGCGCGGCGATTTGGCGCGCGCCGGCGAGCACCGCGAAGTGCTGGAAGCGTTCCGCATGTTCGCCCACGATCACGGCTGGCGGCGTCGGCTCGACGAGGCGCTGATCACCGGCCTGACGGCCGAGGCCGCCGTGCAGCGCGTGCGCAACGACACCCGCGCGCGCATGTTGCGCATGCCGGATCAGCATTCGCGCGACCGGCTGCACGATATCGACGATCTGTCCAACCGACTGTTGCGCCTGCTGTCGGGCGGCGTCGGCACCGCCGCCACGGGCAGCCTGCCGCAAGACGCCATCGTCATTGCCCGCACTATGGGCCCCGCCGAGCTGCTCGATTACGATCGGCAGCGCCTGCGCGGGCTGGTGCTGGAGGAGGGGGGTGCAGCGAGCCATGTCGCCATCGTGGCGCGCGCGCTCGGCATCGCCGCGCTCACGCAGGTCAAGGGCGTGCTGGAGTCGGTCGAGCCTGGCGATGCCGCCATTGTCGATGCCGAGGGCGGCGAGTTGCATGTGCGGCCGACGCAAGAGGTGGTGTCGGCCTATTCCGACAAGGTCCGCTTCAGGGCGCGGCGTCAGGCGCAATATGCGGCCTTGCGCACCGTGCCGTCGGTCACCCTCGACGGCGAGCGGGTCGCCTTGCACATCAATGCCGGCCTGTTGTTCGACCTGCCGCATCTCGATCAGTCGGGCGCCGACGGTATCGGCCTGTTCCGCACCGAGTTGCAATTCATGATCTCGGCCACCTTCCCGCGGCTCGAGCAGCAGACCCGGCTCTACAAGGCGATCCTCGACGCAGCGGGCGACCGGCCTGTCGTGTTCCGCTCGCTCGACGTCGGCGGCGACAAGGTGCTGCCTTATTTCCGCGCGGCGAAGGAGGAGAACCCGGCCATCGGCTGGCGCGCGATCCGCATGGCCCTCGACCGGCCGGCCCTGTTCCGCACGCAAGTTCGGGCATTGCTCAGGGCCTCGGCCGGCCGTGAGCTTCGGATAATGCTGCCGATGATCGCCGATGTGTCGGAATTCGCCGCGGCGCGCGCGCTGATGGATCGCGAAGTCATGATCCTCAAGCGGCATGGCCGGCCCGAGCCGAAAAAGCTGATGATCGGCGCCATGATCGAGGTGCCGGCGCTGCTGTGGCAGCTCGACAGCGTGCTGCCTCTGGCCGACTTCGCCTCGGTCGGCTCGAACGACCTGATGCAATTCCTGTTCGCCGCCGACCGCGGCAATATGCGCGTGTCGGAGCGCTTCGACGCGCTCAACCCTGCTGGGCTCAAGGCGCTCAAGCTGATCGCCGATGCCGCCAAGAAGCACAACGTGCCGCTGACGCTTTGTGGCGAGATGGCGGGCAAGCCGCTCGAAGCCATGACGCTGATCGGGCTCGGCTTCCGCTCGATTTCCATGGCGCCGGCCTCGGTTGGGCCAGTCAAGGCCATGGTGCTGTCCCTCGATGCCGCCAATTTGGCGCGCAGACTGGGCGAGCTGCTCGTAACCAAGGATACGTCGTTGCGCGAGGATTTGAAGCGTTTCGCGGCCGAACAAGGCGTTCAGATCTAGGGTTTAATCCACATGACAAAGCTCCACCCGCGGCCCCAATATGCTAATCTCGCTTTAACTTGCAAACTCGACGTCGTTCAGCTTGTGTTAGCGGAGACCAACTGGACATGGGATCGGCCTTGCGATGCCGCCCGAGTCGCGCCAAGTGCCGCTAAGCCCACACCCGGACGCCGCAGGTCGGCGCCTGCATATTCACGGGATCCAAGAAATGCCAGCCGGCTATGACGCTGAGGTGGCGGAGCTGTTTCGAGACCTGAGGGCCGCGACCGCTCTGTCAGAAATGGACTTGGCCGCAAGACTCGGGACCCGGGCCGATGTCGTGCAGTCGCTCGAGCAGGGCGCGCTGTATGCGCTGCCGCCTTGGGCCGAGACCTGCCGCGTGGTGAACGCCTATGGCGCGTTGCTCAATCTCGATGTGCGGCCGCTGCTCAGGCGCATTTATGCGCAGCTCGAGGCGGGGATCGTCGAGCTCCAGCCGAAGCCGATGCCCGACGTGCCGATGATGACGCCGCCGGCGGAGCCGCAGGATTATTCTTTCACCCCGTCCAATTCCGGGGCGCCAGCGGCGCCGAACCCTCTCGACATTCCCTGGCCGCCGCCGGCTCAAGCGGGGCCGCCTGCGCAGCGCAATCCCTGGCCCAACGGACCGACTGCCCCGTCGCCGCAGCCGCAAGCGCCCTGGTCCAACGCTCAACCGCAGCAACAGCCGCAACACGCCTGGCCGAATCCGCAGAGCCAGCAAC
>JBAUOI010000257.1:0-7433 GCA_049579665.1 Methyloceanibacter sp. | reverse complement strand
GAACAGCTCTTCAGCGGCTCGCCATAGACGTTCCGCTGGGCGGACATCGGCTCATGCTGTCGCTCCTGCATGGTCGGGGATACTGCCCGATAGAAGCGCTTGCGGGAAGTCTCAACGCAAGGGATTGCGGTCCGGCAAGGGCATGCCGGCTGGGTCCGCGCCGCCGCCGGTCAGTTCCTTGAGCTGGGCCGGGGAGAGGATGGGGACGGGGGGCCCGGCATCCTTGGTGGCCATGGCGGCGAGCACGGCCGGCGGGGTAACCGAGGCGTCGCCTTCGGCCGGCACTGGCGGCTCGAAGCCGCCCGAGGTCAGCACCGTGCCGCATTCCTTCGGCAGTTGCGCCATGGTGAGCGGCGGCTTGCCCACCCAAGGCTTGGCGCCCGGAACCGGCGGCTTGGCCATCTCGATCGCCGACTTTTTCAACATGGCGTACCAATTGGTCAGCTCCTGGCCACAACCATTGTCCCCAGAGGCCGGCTTCTGATTCTCGCAGCCTTCCGAACCGGGCGGGCAGGTAAGCCGGATATGGAAATGGTAGTGGTGGTTCCACCACGGCCTCACCTTGCCGAGCCAGGAGGTATCCTTGCCGACCTGGGGCGCCATCTGGCAAAGCGCCTTCTTGATGGCGGGATGCACGAAGATGCGCGCGACCTGCGGGTAGGAGGCGGCGCGGCGGATCAGCTTCACATGCGCCAGCGTGAAGATACTGGGGTCGACGCTGAACGGGTCTTTCAGCATGGAGACCGCGCTCATGTCCTCGCGCTCTTGCGGCGTCATGATGTGGTCGGGCATCGGCGTCAGCCAGATATCGGCGTCGAGCCCGATCTGGTGGCTGGTATGGCCGGTCAGCATCGGTCCGCCGCGGGGCTGCGACATGTCGCCCACGAGCAATCCGGGCCAGTCGTCCAGCGCGCGCGCATCGCTCGCCAGTCGCTCGAGATAATCGAGCAGGCGCGGATTGCCCCAATTGCGGTTGCGCGAGAGGCGCATCACCTGCCAATCCGGCCCGTTGATCGGCAGCGAGACGCCGCCAGCGAGGCAGCCTTTGGCATAGCCGCCGATCGAGCGGGCAGCGAGCGGCGCGGGGCCGGGCGCCGCGCCGAACAATTGCCGCGCGATGGGCGACTTCTTGACCGGGGGCTTCTTGACGGCGGGCTTGGCGACGGGCTTCGGCGGCGTGGGCGTCGCGGCGGTTTGCTGCGCGCCCAAGCCTTGCGCCGCAGCAGCGGCACAAAACATCGTCAGCGTGAGGCCCAAGATCAGCCTTCGCATCGGCGCGTGACCCGTTCCCCTAAACCCCTCTAGGCATTGACCCTACCACAAATGATGGCGGCATTTGGAACGGGCCCCAGGCCTTCCGCGCGGCTCAAAGGGAGCTGTGGATCGCAGCCCAAAGGCGAGCCGCGTTCAGCTTGCATTCACGGGCTCCGTTTTAGGCTCAAACAATGGACTCAATCGGGAGGCATTCCCTCCCGCCAGCAACGTCACCTGCGAGCCGACATCGGGGGTTGGCCCGCATCTCGGGGGAGATCCAATGCGTCGCGTTATCATGTTCGCCGGCTTGCTCAGCCTTCTGCTTGCATGTCCTGTCGTTGCGCAGGCCCAGATCGTCGCCAAGATCAACCTGTCCACGCAGCGCATGGAGGTTTATGTGGATGGGTCGCCGCGCTATCGATGGCCGGTGTCCACCGCGCGGGCCGGCTACCGCACGCCGACCGGCACCTTCAAGCCGACCGCGCTCGTCCGCTATCACCGCTCGACCATCTATAGTGGCTCGCCGATGCCGTACTCGATCTTCTTCCTGCGTGGCTATGCCATCCACGGCTCCTACGAGACAAAGTATCTCGGGCGCCCCGCCTCGCATGGCTGCATCAGGCTACATCCCTCCAACGCCGCCGCGCTCTATTCTCTGGTGCAGCGCCATGGCGCCGGAAACACCGTGATCAAGATCGGCTACTAGCTCAGCGCCCGCAACTCGATGGCGCCGGCGCGCCTCTGAAGCGGTCGCCCATCCAGCGCAGCGCCGCTTGCGCGCTGTCCTTGGCGGCGAAGGTGTGCGTCACGCCCGGAAGCTCGACGAAGTCGACGCGCGCGCCTTGGCTGCAGAGGTGATCGCCGAATTGCTTGGTGATCTCGGGCCTGACGGTGGTGTCGGCGGTGCCTTGCGCAAGGAACACCGGCGCGCCGGCCGGCGCCTGGCCCGGAGTATTTTTGAGCATGGGTCGAGCGCCACGGCTCGACCTCGGTGGGATTGGCCTTGAGGAACTCCTCGCCGGCCAGTGGCTTGGTGGCCTGGTCGATGGCTTGGAACTCGGCGATCGACTCGACGCAGTCCCGCGCGATCTTTTCATAGGTCGGCATGGCCGGGCCGTGACGAGGCTGCTCGCCGGATCGTTCAGAAGCCGCGACCAGGAATAGATCGTCATGGCGGTGAGGTCCTTGCCGCCGGGGCTCGACTTGTCGGCGTTGAACAGCTCGGCGAGATAGGTCGCGGGCGCCGCCGCCGCGACGCCGACCAGCTTCAGCTCTGACCGCCTTGGCTATGGCCCCACACGGCGAAGCGATTTGACGCGCCGGCGTCAGGTAGATCGCGCGCCGCGCGCACCGAATCGAGCACCGCGCGACCCTCGCTCACGCCGATCAGATAGGGGTGAATCATCCCCGGCACGCCGAGGCCGGGATAGTCGGTGGCGACCACCACATAGCCCTGGCGCAGCATGTCGGCCAACCCCCAGATCATGCCGGCGACGTCCGGCATCAGCGACGGGGCGCAGGCCTCGACCACCCCGCTGGTCGGATGCGCCCAGGCGATCACGTTGCGGCCCCCTGCCGGCACCGCGCCCGGCGGAATGAAGATCGCACCGGAGACTGCAATCGGCTCGCCGGAGAGGCCGGTCGAGCGGTACAGGATGCGGAAGGCATCGCCGCCGCCGGGCCCTCCGCCCTCGAGCGGCCAGACCCTGATGATCGATCCGGGCCTGCCGGAGGCCTCGCCGGGCTTCACGTCGTAAACCGCGCGCACCTCCCGCCCGAAGCCGAAACTCAGGCCAAAACCGAGGCAAAGGGCAAGCGCGGCCTTGGCCGCGCGACTGAGGCAGGCACTCGTCTTTGGCATGCAAAATTCCCCCGTGCTGGTCGCCGCTTCAGCGGGATATAGCCTCATCCCTTGGCCCTTTCGCAACAGCCGCGCGGCGGAGCCACGCTCGGCTCACCTTTCATTTCGCTGTCATCCGGCGTTAAAATCGCCGCCGAACGCTTATCGGCCCGCGGGCGTTGGCCTTGCGGGCGCTTGGTTAAGTCGGGGAAGGAAAATGTCATCAGCCGCAGCGACGCTCGACGCCTTGCTCAATCGTGTGGGCAAAATCGCGACGCCATTTACCATCGAGTTGCCGGACGGCGAGAAGCGCACACTCGGCGAGGGCAAGCCCGAGTTCGAAGTGGGCCTGCACAACGAGCGCGCCTTGCGGGCGCTGCGCTCGCTCGACGAGGGGAATATCGCCGAGGCCTATCTGCAAGGCGACATCGACCTCGAAGGCGACATGCTGAAGCCCTTCGAGCTCAGGACCTCGCTCGACGACCGGCACCCGCTGGTCGCGGCCTGGCGCTTCATCGAGCCCTTGCTGTTCGGACAGGTCTATACCAACAAGCGGGCAATCTCCTCGCACTACAATGCCGACCCGAAACTGTTCTTGAGCTTCCTCGATCCGATCTTTCCCGCCTATAGCCAGGGCGTGTACGAAAATGACGATGAGCCGTTGTCAAAGGCGCTCCAGCGGAAATTCGACTGGGCGCTCGAGCAATGCAACATCGGCAAGGGCACGCGCGTGCTGGAGATCGGCCCTGGCTGGGGCGCCTTCGCCGGCCATGCGCTGCAAGCCGGCGCATGCTTCACCGGCATCACCAACTCGGAGGTCTCACAGACCTATCTCCGCGGCAAGCTCGCCAATTTCGGCGACAATTTCGACATCGAGCTCACCGATTTCTACGAGCATCAGCCGAAGGAAAAGTTAGACGCCATCGTCATCATGGGCGTGATCGAGCACCTACCCGACTACGAGCGCGTGCTGAAAAAGTTCTCCGCGCTGCTCAAGCCCGGCGGCCGCGTCTTCCTCGACGGCAGCGCCTGGAGCAAGAAATACGAGCTGTCGACCTTCATGGTGCGGCACATCTATCCGGGGAACCACTCCTTCCTTGTGCTCGACGATTTCCTCAACAAGCTTTGGAAGACGGATTTCGAAGTGGATGTGATCCACAACGACCGCTGGAGCTATTTCCTGACCTTCCGGCAATGGGCGAGGAACCTCGATGCCAGCCGCGACTACGTCATACGCACCTTCGGCGACTTCGAATTCCGGAAGTTCCGGCTTTATCTCTGGGGCGCGACCTACGAGTTCCTCCACCGCAACCTCGATTGCTACAGGTTGATCCTCTCCAAGCCGAAGGAGAGTGGCGCATAGGACAGATTGCCACCGATTGCGGCGGCTGCGTTGTCAACTCTCTCACCAAAGCGCCGATCCGGGCTTGACCCCCGTTCGTCTTGCGGGACAGGTTGCTGGCCCCGAGGAGGATGAACCATGTGCCAGCATTGCCTGACTTCACGCCCTTCAATATCGCGGCGGAATGTGATTGCCGGAGCCGGAGCGCTGCTTGCGGCAAGCGCTCTGCCCTTCACTCCCCTCCGCGCTGCTGAGCCGCCAACGGCAAATGCGCCGAATGCGATTCCGCCGGCCGAGGCGCTCGACCGTCTGATGCAGGGCAATGCCCGCTACGCCACGGGGGAGGCCGAATGCAAGGACTTCTCGGCGGACCGCGCCGAACGAGTGGCCGCGCAATATCCGATTGCGGCGATCCTGAGTTGCTCCGACAGCCGCGTGGTGCCCGAACTCGCCTTCGACCAGGGTCCGGGCGATATCTTCGTCGTGCGGGTTGCCGGCAATTTCGTCAATCCAGATGGCCTTGCAAGCTTCGAATATGCGGTCAAGTTTTTGGGCGCGCCGCTTCTCATGGTCCTCGGCCACACCAATTGCGGCGCCATCTCGGCCGCGGTCAAAGTGGTGACGGAGCGCGCCGAGCTGCCCGGCCATCTGCCCGAAATGATCGAGTCCATCGAGCCCGCGGTGATCGCCGCGCATGGGCGCCATCCGAGCGATCTCATCGCGGCCGCGATCGAGGAGAATGTGCGCCTCAATGTCAAACGGCTGATCGACGACACTCCAATCCTCGCCGATGCCCTTGCTGCGAAGAAGATCGCGATCTCGGGCGGCGTCTACGATATTGCCACCGGCAAGGTGAAACTCATCTGAAGCGCGGAGCTATGCAGGACACTCTGGAACGCTGGCGGTCGGAGAAGACCGCGGCCTATCTATCGAGCGCGGTGGCTGCCGCCGAGCGCGATCCCGCCAAGGCCAGGCTGTTCCGCGAGATGACGGAAGCGGCGGAGACCCAAGCCGGCATTCTCGCCAAGGGACTGAAGCCGGTGCCGGCGTTCGTGCCCTCGCTCAGGTCGCGGCTGACCGCCTGGCTCATCGGCATATTTGGTCCGCGCGCGGTGCGCCACATCTTGTCGGCGTCGAAAGTGCGCGGCATCTCGGTTTATCGCGGCAAGCTTCAGCCTGAGGGCCATCCCTGGCCGACTTCGGCCGAGGAGGTCGGCGGTCGTCACAAATCGCTTGGCGGCGGCACGCTCAGGGCAGGCGTGTTCGGCGTCAATGACGGCCTCGTCTCCAACACCTGCCTGGTGATGGGCGTGGCCGGCGCTGCCGTGGAGCCTGGCATCATCTTGATCACCGGCGTGGCAGGGCTGCTGGCGGGAGCTTTCTCGATGGCTGCCGGCGAGTACATTTCCATGCTGTCGCAGAGGGAGATGTTCGAACATCAGATCTCCCAAGAGAAGGACGAGCTGGAGCGCTACCCGGCCGAGGAGGCTGAGGAGCTTGCTCTCATCTATGCCGCCCGCGGCATCCCGCTCAAGGAAGCGCGGGCCGTCGCCAAGAAGCTGATCTCCAATCCTGAAAAGGCGCTGGACACGCTGGCCCGCGAGGAGCTTGGCCTCAATCCCGACGATCTCGGCTCGCCGATCGGCGCGGCGATCTCCTCCTTCATCGCTTTCTGCATCGGCGCAAGTCTACCCCTCATTCCGTTTTTGTTCGGCTTCAGCCAAGGCGTGCTGATCGCCGCCACCCTCGCGGGCGCCGCCTTGTTCGTGGTCGGAGCCGTGCTCAGCCTGTTCTCGGGCAAAGGCGCCTGGCTTGGCGGCTTGCGCATGTTGTTGATCGGCAGCGCCGCCGCGGCCGCAACCTATTTCATTGGCTCCTTGTTCAAAGTTTCCGGCCTATAAGGGCTCGCAGCGGAAACTTGATCCGTTTTTCGCAAGCCCCGCGTTCACCAAGACAGGCTCGCTACCATCGGCAACAACAATGGAACCCAAATTCGGGACACCTGAGCTAGCTTTTTCGCTCCGAGATGTGACGGGAGCGCAAGATGGCCAAGGTTCAATTGTTGCGGCGATTGCGGCTGGTGCCCGCGCCGGTGTCCGATCCGGTTCCGCGTCCTTCGCCGAAGCCGATCGCTGCCGTGCAGGACGCTGACACCCGCATTCTGAGCTTCCCGCGCGGGCCTGCTCAGGGCTCGCGGCTGTCGCCCGACTTCGTGCGCGAGATCGGCCGCTTTGCCTATTTCTGGGCCTGGCCGCTGGTGAACGTGTTCAACCATTATACCTCGTTCCAGCGCACCAAGGCGCAGACATTGCTGATCGGCGGTGTCGCTCCCGTGGCGCCGATCAATCGCCTCGCGATGCTGCACGACTATATCAGCGCGAAGCAGCGCTACATCACCTGCCCGGCGCAGGATCTCGTCTATGGCTTCGGCATTCTCGATCTCGGTCGCGAGCCGGTGGTGGTGCAGGTCCCCGATTTCGGCCAGCGCTATTGGGTATACCAAGCGACCGACCTCAGGACCGACGGCTTCGCCGAGCTCGGCGCCATGTACGGCACCAAGCCCGGTTTCTATCTACTCGTGGGGCCCGGTTGGAACGACTAACGCCGGAGACCATCGCCGGCGTGTTCCGCAGCTCGACCAATATCGGCACCATTATTCCGCGCGTGTTTCAGCAAGACGACAAGGCCGACAACGCGGCGCTCCAGCCGCTGCTTCCAGCGGATCATGGCCTATCCGCTGTCGGAGTTCGATGGCACGGTGAAGACCAAGGACTGGTCCAAGATCGCGAGCTTCCCCTGGATCAAGTTCGGCGACGAGGAATGGGAGTGGGTCGACGCGGCGACCTTCTTCGACGTGCTGCCGCAGGCTCTCGATGCCGCGCGTCCGCAGCCCGGCGAGGAGGCGCTCTACGTCCTGGTGCGCTTGGTGCTCGATGCCCCGTCCACCGACCGGAGCTTGCGCAAGGCGATGAAGGACGCCGCCGACGAGGCCGACGA
>JBAUOI010000256.1:0-1570 GCA_049579665.1 Methyloceanibacter sp. | reverse complement strand
CTAGTCCTTGTCGTCGTCACCACCACCACCACCGGCGGCGTCCTCGGGATGCTTCTTGTCCCAGGCGGCGATCGCAGCCTTCTTGATGCCCTTGACGCCGTCACCGAGGATCCCGGTGATGATCTTCTTGGCCTCGTCGTCGGGCTTGCCATTGGCGTCGAAGTCAGACTGCCAATAGATCACCGTGCGATCCGGCTCGTCGTCGACTTCAAGCCACAGCTTGGATTTATAGTTCTTGACGGGGAGGGGGCTCTCGACGATCTCGTAGGTGTAGGCCACCTCCTCGGTACCGGTCAGCTTCTCCTTGATCTTGCCGCCGTCCTTGAGCGTCAACGTGCGGAAGGTCACGTCGCCCTCCTTGGTCTCCTCGCAGGAAGCCACGGCCGGGTGCCAGTCCTTGATCATGCAGAAGCCGCCCACAACCGCCCAAACCTCGGGAGGAAGGCCCGGAGCCTCGATCCGCTTCTTGACGGTAATGGCGTAGGCCGAGCCGCTGCCGATCAAAACGGCAAAAACGGTGGCCAAAACTAATTTCGTAATACGCATGCGTTTCTCTCCACACTGGTTGTTTGTTTACTTCCGCAGGACGCGCGCGGGGCGCATCTTATTGGAAAGACAAGGGCGAGCAAGCCCCGCAGGGCTTGATTCGGTCGCAGCCGGGGCCAGTTTCATTCTTGAATTGGCTTGGCTATAGGAGAAGCCCGGAGGGCCTTCTTACCTGATCCAGAAAACCAGAGTGAAGAATGGGAGTCTTGGCAAAATCACCAGGTAAATATGGCAGGGCCGCTTTGGCGGCCATTTTGGCGCTGCTGGCGCTCTGTGTGCCCGCCGCCGCGCAGCAACGTGCGGTGCCCGAGAGCGCCGTGGCGATGAAGCAGTCCTTCGCGCCGGTGGTGAAGCGGGCGGCGCCCGCCGTGGTTAATGTCTATGTGCGGCACAGAGTCGAGCAGATGGTCTCGCCGTTCTTCGACGATCCGTTCTTCGGGCGGCTGTTCGGCGAGCGGCTCGGCGTTCCACGCGAGCGCATCCAGAACTCGCTCGGCTCCGGCGTGCTGGTCAGTCCCGAGGGCGTCGTCGTCACCAACAACCACGTCATTCAGGGGAGCGGCGATACCGAGATCACCGTGGCGCTCACCGACGGGCGGGAGTTTCCCGCCAAGGTCATCCTCAAGGACGAGCAGACCGATCTCGCGGTGCTGCGCCTCGACGGCGGCGGCGTACGGTTCTCCTCGATCGAATTCAGCGATTCGGACAGTCTCGAGGTCGGCGATCTCGTGCTCGCGATCGGCGACCCGTTCGGCGTCGGTCAGACGGTGACGAGCGGCATCGTCTCGGCGCTCGCCCGCACGCAAGTCGGCATTTCAGACTACCAGTTCTTCATCCAGACCGACGCCGCCATCAATCCCGGCAATTCGGGTGGCGCGCTCGTCGATATGGACGGGCGGCTGGTCGGCATCAACACTGCGATCTTCTCCAAGAGCGGCGGCTCGCACGGCATCGGATTCGCGATTCCTTCCAACATGGTGCGGCTGGTTGTTCAGTCGGCGTTGAAGGGCGGCAAGGTGCAGCG
>JBAUOI010000255.1:0-2253 GCA_049579665.1 Methyloceanibacter sp. | reverse complement strand
GCGGCGAAGCCGATATCGCCTACGCGCCGCGGGCCGACATCGCCGTCGCGGACCGTGACGCCGCGCTCCTTGAGCGAGACCTCGCGGGCTTCCGCCGCGGCGCGGCCAAGCATCAGCGAGGTGCCCGACGGCGCGTCGCGCTTGTGACGGTGATGCATTTCCAGAATTTCGATATCGAATTCAGGGCCGAGCGCGCGGGCGACCTCGGCGGTCAGCACGGCGAGCAGGTTGACGCCCTGGCTCATATTGCCGGCCTTGACGATGGTGGCATGGCGCGCGGCGGCCTCGATCTTCGCCTCGTCGGCGGCCGAGAGGCCGGTCGTGCCGATGACATGGACGATGCGCGCCTGCGCCGCCAGCGCGGCGAAGGTGATGGTCGAAGCGGGCGAGGTGAAATCGACTACGCCGTCGACCTGGGCGAACACGGCATGCGGATCGTCGGTGATGGCGACGCCGAGAGCCTCCAAGCCGGCCACCTCGCCGATGTCGCGACCGAGAGCGGGCGAGCCCTCGGCCTCGATGCCGCCGGCGACCACGCAGCCCGGCGTCTCGACCAGCACTCGCGTCAGCGCCTGGCCCATACGCCCGGCGGCTCCCAGCACGGCAATCTTCATGTCGCTCATCGCGGGACCGTCACGTCATGCAGGGAGGCGGACGGCGTGGTAGAACGGCGCCGAATCCCTTCGGAAGCGAGTTTCTATGCCGCAAGCCGCCCCGCTCACAAGCCCCCGTCTGCCGATCCTGCCGGTTGTCCTCGCGTTTACGCTGTTCGCGTGGCCGGGATACGCCACCGAGATCGAGAGCGTCTATACCAAGCTCGATCTCGACCAATGCAAGGACACGATGCCGGAGGAGATCGAGGACACCGGCGCGGTGTTGATCTGTCCAGGCTATGGCGGCGTGGATGTGCGGGTGGCGGAGGGCGATTTGCGTATCTTCGTCTCCTACGGGCCGAATGCCGCCAATCAAACCGCCACCTACGAGACGCTGCCTCAGTTCAACTCGATCGGCGAGACGCTGGAGTGGCGGGTGAGGCAAGAAGGCGGCACGCTCAAGCCGTTCGCGACCATCCTCCGCTTCAGGTGGGACGCCGACGGCAAGAAGGGCTCGACGCTGGTCGTCACCAAGCTCGGCGCGGACGATGCCTGCCACATGGCCTATGTGGAGGCGACCAGCAATCCGCAGGCAAACGAGGCGGCGCGCGCCATCGCCGACAAGGAGGCAGCCTCCTTCACCTGCAAGCAGGATAAGGCCAAGACCTACTAGGCGATCTCCGGCTAAGCGACCTGGGGCTGCTTTGCCAACTGCTCTTCGGATTCCGGCACGTCGGCGTCGGGCTTGCCGTAATAGAAGCCCTGCACCTGATCGCAGCCCCACTTCCTCAGCATCGCGGCCTGGCCTTCGGTCTCCACGCCCTCGGCGGTGATGGTCACGTTGAGCGATTGGCCGAGGCCGACGATGCTCGACACGATGGCCGAGGTCTGCGGGCTGGTGCCGAGCGTATCGATGAAGGAGCGGTCGATCTTGATCTTCTTGACCGGGAAGCGGGTGAGGTAGGAGAGGCTCGAATAGCCGGTGCCGAAATCGTCCATAGCGATCGAGACACCGAGCTGGTCGAGACGGGTGAGCGTATCGAGGACCGCGTCGGTGTTTTGCAGGATTATGCCTTCGGTGATCTCGAGCTCGAGCCGGCATGGCTCAAGCCCGGTCTCGTTCAGCACCCGGCGCACCAGCCCATAGATATCCTGGGTCTTGAACTGCGCCGGCGACAGATTAACGGCGAGCTTGGTGTCCTCCGGCCAGGTGGTGGCGTAGGCGCAGGCCGTCTTCAGGATCCATTCGCCGAGCGGCACGATGAGGCCGGTCTCCTCGGCGATCGGGATGAAGGTGGTGGGCGCGATCTCACCCTCGCTCGGGTGCCACCAGCGCACCAGCGCCTCATAGCCGGTGAGCTTGCCGCTCACCAAGTCGAACTGGGGCTGATAGTCGAGATAGAGCTGGTTCTTGCGCAGCGCGTTGCGGAGATCGTTCTCCAGCCGGCGCCGCTTCTGGAGCGCCGCGTCCATGGCCGGCTCGAAGAAGCGGAAAGTGTTGCGGCCATCCTCCTTGGCCCGGTAGAGGGCGAGGTCGGCGTTCTTGAGCAGCGTCTCCGGCGCCTCCTGTTCGGGCGGTCCGATGGCGATGCCGATCAACGCCGAGCTCGTCACCTCATGGCCGTTGACATGATAGGCCTCGCCGAGCGCGGTGCAGACG
>JBAUOI010000254.1:0-1993 GCA_049579665.1 Methyloceanibacter sp. | reverse complement strand
GCTGTCTCCCGAACAATGCAAATTCATCATGATCGACCCGAAGATGCTCGAGCTGTCCGTCTATGACGGCATCCCGCATCTGCTTGCGCCGGTGGTTACCGACCCGAAAAAGGCGGTGGTCGCGCTGAAATGGACCGTGCGCGAGATGGAAGAGCGCTACAAGCGCATGTCGAAATTGGGCGTGCGCGACATCAAGGGCTACAATTCCCGCATCCTCCACGCCGAGGCCAAGGGCGAGGTTCTGACCCGGACCGTGCAGACGGGCTTCGACCGCGCCACCGGCCGCGCCATCTACGAGCAGGAGGAGATGGATTACGACACGATGCCTTACATCGTCGTGATCGTGGACGAGATGGCCGACTTGATGATGGTCGCCGGCAAGGACATCGAGGCCGCGGTGCAGCGTCTGGCGCAAATGGCGCGCGCCGCCGGCATCCATCTCATCACCGCCACGCAGCGCCCGAGCGTCGACGTGATCACCGGTACGATCAAGGCGAACTTCCCGACCCGCGTCAGCTTCCAGGTCACCTCCAAGATCGACAGCCGCACCATTCTCGGCGAGCAAGGCGCCGAGCAGCTGCTGGGGCAGGGCGACATGCTCTACATGGCGGGCGGTGGCCGTATCATGCGCGTGCATGGGCCGTTCGTCGCCGACGAGGAAGTGGAGAAGGTGGTGCGCCACCTGAAGAAGCAGGGCACGCCGGCCTATCTCGAAGCCGTCACCGAGGAAGAGGACGAGGAAGGCGAGGAGGGCGAGGGAGGCGAAGAATACGGCGACTCCGGCAACGAGCTTTACGACCAGGCCGTGGCCATCGTGCTCCGCGACCGCAAGGCCTCAACCAGCTACGTTCAGCGCCGGCTCGGCATCGGCTACAACCGGGCCGCATCGCTGATCGAGCGCATGGAGAATGAGGGCCTGATCGGCGCCGCGAACCATGCCGGAAAGCGCGAGATTCTCGTAGGTAACGACGAGGCGGAAAGACCGTATTAGGCCTCGTCTGCCAAGAAGTTGACCAGATTTGCCTGAATCATCTATCGGTTTGCCTCTTGGGTTCCAGAGCCGCGCCGGTCAACGGAGGGGGGTTAATGACAAGCCGCAGTGCCGCCGGGCTATCCTTTGCGTTGCCAATCGCTTTATGCCTCTCGATCAGCCCCGCAACCGCCCAAGACGGCGGAACTACGGTGGTCAAGCGCCCCGCTGCCCCAACGCCGATCACCACGCCGCAAGGCCTGACCGAGCCCGAGGATCAGCTGAGGCCCTCGCTTGGCGATGAGACCGGGGCGACCGGAGCGCCCGCTCCAGACGACGAGATCACGCCGACCGCCGTTGATGAAGGCGCGGGATGGGAGGCCGCCGTCGAGGCCGCGCAAGCCGCGACGCCATTGATCGGCGAGGCGCAGACCAAGGCCGTCGAGCGGATCAACGCCTATTTCAACGACATCACCAATCTGCAAGGCAGCTTCGAGCAGGTGGATGCCACCAACAAGCGCTCCACGGGACGCTTCTATGTGCAGCGGCCGGGCAAGATCAGATTCGATTACGCACCGCCCAGCGGGCTACGCATCGTGGCAGACGGATCTTCGCTCGCCATCGAGGATGCCGATCTGCGGACGGTCGAAAAATATCCGATCCAGTCGACGCCGTTCAGGCTGCTATTGTCTGACTCGGTCGATCTTGGACGCGATGCGCGGATCGTCGGGGTCGAAAGCCAGGAAGGCACGCTTGCCATTTCGCTCGAGGACAAATCGGGCGACGCGGCTGGAAGCATCAGGCTCGTGTTCGACAGCGGCAGCGAGCTCCAGTTGAAGCAGTGGTTGATCACCGACGCGCAAGGTTTGACCACGCGAGTAAACGTCACCGACGTCGTCTCGGGTCGAAAGGTCGCGACCGACTTTTTCACCTCGAAGGACAGCTTCCAGCCCTTCCGTTGAGCAAAAGCGCCCAAATCCGGTCGCAAAAGCCGGTCCGGCAGAGGTATCCAGAGTCCTCGGG
>JBAUOI010000253.1:0-5468 GCA_049579665.1 Methyloceanibacter sp. | reverse complement strand
GCTGCCCCACGCCGAGCGAAGTCTCGATGCCGCCGCCGGTCGCGCCCCCGAAGTCCGACCAGTCGCTCTCGCTGTTCTTCTGGCGGTGCATGTCTGTCGGCGATGCGCCCTTGCCGACGAATCGGATGTCCGGAAGGCTCAAGAACTGAACGCCGCCGCCCACCCAGATGGTGGTGCCGTTGAAGCTGTAGGTCGTCATGTCTTGGGCATGAGCGGCAGGCCCGAAAGCCGCAGCTCCGATGGCGGTCAACGCCAGTACACGAATCGCCAAACGCATAGCAGCCCCCGCATCAAGTCAAATTGCTCGGCGAGGATAACAGCGAATGCCTTTCTTAAGGCGTTTATCTCTATGTGGGGCAAGACGATTTTGGCCCTGCGTGGCCGAAAAGCCACAAGCGAGCAGGCTTGCCTTCTATGCAATCAAGCCGCGCTCTCTTGCGAGTTTTCGCAAGGAAATCTCGGGCCTTGCGCCGATATGGCCGATCACCTCGGCGGCGGCGAGGCTGCCCAGGCTGCCGCACACGGGAAGCGGTTCGCCCTTGGTCAGCCCATAGAGGAAACCCGCGGCATAGAGATCTCCGGCGCCCGTCACATCGACCACCTGGGGGACTGATTCGGCCGGGATCTCGATGGTTTCGCCTTGGGCGACGATGACCGAGCCGGCTTCGGAGCGGGTCAAGACCGCCATCTCACAGTCCTGAAGGGCCATGTCGGCGGCCTCCTCGAAGCTGTTCACACGGTAGAGGCTGGTGATCTCCTTCTCATTGGCGAAGACGATATCGGCGCCTTCCCGCACCAGAGCCTTGAAATCCTCGCGGTGGCGGTCGACGCAAAAGGCATCGGACAGGCTGAGCGCGACCTTGGCGCCGGCCCCCTTGGCGAGCCGCGCCGCCTCGCGGAAGGCGGCCTTCGCCTCCTCGCGGTCGAACAGATAGCCCTCGAGATAGACGATCTTGGTGGCCTCGAGCAGGCTCGTGTCGAGGTCGTCGGCGGTGAAGTCGACGCTCGCACCGAGAAAGGTGTTCATGGTGCGCTCGCCATCCGGCGTCACCAGAATGAGGCAGCGCGCGGTCGGCGCCCCGTCAGAGGCCGGCAGCGTGTCGTACTCCACCCCAAGCGAGCGGATGTCGTGACGAAAGATGCCGCCGAATTGGTCGGCAGCCACCCTGCCGATGAAGCCGCATTTCGCGCCGAACGAGGCGAGACCGGCGATGGAATTGGCTACCGACCCGCCCGAGCGCTCGACCGCGGGGCCCATCGTCTCGTAAAGCCGGTTCGCCTCCGGCGCGTCGATCAGGCGCATAAAGCCTTTGGCGAGGTCGTGCTTGGTGAGGAAACCCTCGTCGCAGCGAGCAATGATGTCGACGATGGCATTGCCGATGCCGACCACGTCGTAGATCTTCTCAGCCATCTCGCTCGCGTCCCTCGCCCTGCCGTTCGCCCTGGCGTCCTGGTTTTGCGCCACTATATTCACCCGCCGGAAGGGAACACGTCATGCTAGCCGCCGCAGGTCAAGCCTTCAGGGAGGTGTTCACGCCGCCGTTTCGCGCGGTGCTGTTCAAATGCGTGGGCTTCACCATCGGCCTGCTGGCCCTGCTCATCATCGGCGTCGAATGGACGTTCAGCCATTTCGTGCAGTGGCCGGATTGGATCGAGACCGCGATCGAGTGGCTGGGAGGGCTGGCGCTCGTGGTGGGATCGATCTTTCTGATCCCGCCGGTCACCTCGCTGATCGCCGGCCTCTATCTTGACGACATCGCCGCCGAGGTCGAGCGCGCCAATTATCCTTTGGATCCGCCGGGCAAGGAGCTGCCGACGCTTGCCGCGATCGGGCTGGCGCTGAAATTCTTCGTCGTCGTGTTGTTGGTCAACATCGTCGCGCTGTTTCTCCTGCTTATTCCCGGCGTGAATTTGATCGCGTTCTACATCGGCAACGGCTATCTGCTCGGCCGCGAATATTTCGAGCTCGCCGCCATGCGGCATATGCCGCCGCCAGAGGCGAAGAAGCTCAGGCAGGCGAACCAGCTCAGCGTGTTCCTGGCCGGGCTGCTCATCGCCGGCATCGCCTCGGTGCCGATCCTCAACCTGATCACGCCGCTGTTCGCCACCGCCTTCATGGTGCACATGTACAAGGATCTCGCGCGCCGTGCCGGCCCGCGCATCGCGGTGCGTCCCGCGGCGCGAGCCCACTAGTAGAAGAGGCGATGCAGCCAAGTGTGAAAGAGGGACGGCTGATAGACGTAGACCATGAACCCCGCAATGAAGAGGGCTACGATCAGGCCGACGGCGATGTCGCGCATGGCCGTGTTTCCCGCGTTCCGATGCGCCGCTGACTCTATCGCAAGGCGCAATCGTCTGGCAGTCCATTCGATGACGCAGGCTCGCTCCTTGCCGCAACGCGTCACGCGCCCGGGTTCGTAGGGCGGGCAAAGGCGCTCGCGCCGTTCCCACCGTCGTCCATTCCGCGTGGGCAACGCAAAAGTATTGCCCACCCTACCTTCCCTCCTAGAGGGTGGCGTGCCGAAAGCGTCAGCCAGCTCCCGGCAGGGACTCCTAGTGGCCCCGGGGGGAGCTCCGATGCCGCCCGAGTGCCTTGTTACGCAAGGCCCGCGGGTGCCGCACCCCGTCCCGCCTCAAGACGCCTCATGATGCGACCCTCAGTGGACGAGGTAAGATGAGTGTATCGAGGTTTGGCCAGCGGTGATTGTCGGGGGACAAATGACCCACTCGCGTCATCCCGGCGCAAGCCGGGATCCAGGGGCGATAGGCATGGAGCGAGCCGTTCTGGATACCGGCTTTCGCCGGTATGACGGAGTTTTTTGCGGGTACGTCTACGGGGCCCCTGCCTAGCAGCCGGGCGACGGGGTTTTTGGCTTGAACAGGCAGATATCCGCGATGATGCAGCGCCAGCATTCGGGGCGCCTCGCCTTGCACACATAGCGGCCATGCAAGATCAGCCAATGATGCGCGTTGTGCTTGTAGCGCTCCGGCACGACGCGTTCGAGCTTGAGCTCGACCTCTAGCGGCGTCTTGCCGGGCGCGAGTCCGGTGCGGTTGGCGACCCTGAAGGCATGGGTGTCGATGCCGATCGTGCTCTGGCCGAAGGCAGTGTTGAGCACGACATTGGCGGTCTTCCGCCCGACGCCGGGAAGCGACATCAGCACCTCGCGGGTCTCGGGCACCTTGCCGCCATGCTCGGCGACGAGCTTCTTGGCGAGAGCGATCAGGTTCTTAGCTTTGTTGCGATAAAGCCCGATGGTCTTGATCTTCGCCTCGAGCCCGGCCTCGCCCAGTTGCGCGAGCTTCTCCGGCGTGTCGGCGATGCGGAACAGCTCCGGCGTGGCGCGGTTGACCGAAGCGTCGGTCGCCTGCGCCGACAACACCACGGCAACCAGCAGGGTGAATGGGTCGCGATATTTGAGCTCGGTTTTGGGATGCGGGTCGACCTTGTGGAAGCGGCGGAAAATCTCGTCGATCTCGGCTTGCGTCAGCCGCGATCCCGGCGCGCGCTTGGGTTTCGTCCGCGCCTCTTTGCCGTCTTTCGCTTGCACCGCCAACGGCCTTGCCTCCCGCCAATCGTTCTATCTTGAGCATGATCTTTTCGGAAAACCGGTTCCTACTTTTCCGGATCATGCTCTAGGATTAGCTCTTAGGTTGCTATGACAGAGGCCAGCGCCCTCCCACAAGAGCCGTCGCGCTTCAGCGCCGTGCTCACGCCGCACCGCTCCTTGGGGCCCAGGGGCTTCATGGTGCTGATGGGAGCGGTTTGCGCGGTCAGCTTCGGCACCGGGCTGTTCTTCTATCTGCTCGGCGCCTGGCCGGTGATCGGCTTCATGGGGCTCGATGTCGCCCTGATCTATATCGCCTTCAGGCTCAATTTCCGCGCGCTTCGGCTTTACGAGACGGTTGACCTCACCCTTGACGCGCTGACCGTCACCCGCGTCGCGCCCTCGGGCAAGGCGCAATTCTGGAGCTTTAGTCCGTATTGGGTGAGGCTCAGCCTTCAGCCACGGCACGGGCGGTCGAGCGAGCTGTCGATCGCCTCGCACGGCAAGCGGCTGGTGTTTGCCAGCTTCCTCACCGATGAGGAGCGCGAGGATTTCGCCGCGGCGCTGGCAAACGCTCTGTCAGCCTCCCGCGACGCCGGCCCCGCTTAGCATCACACGGATCTCTCCCCCTCACCCTTTCCGCCATGCGACTTGCGCATGCGCCGCCGAAAAGCCGTCGCGCGCAAGATCGCGGCGGAAAGCCCTCTCCCCGAGGGGCGAGGAGCAGTCGAGCTTGTGTGTCGGAGAAAAGAAGGCCTAGGCGGCCAGCGCGTGCTTCTCGGCGACCGAGCCGTCGGCATTGAGCCGGTAGACGAGGGGGCTCGCCGTGGGGAGCTCGACCTGCATCACCTCGTCGGGCGACAGGCGGTCGAGCTGCATGATCAGCGAGCGCAGCGAGTTGCCGTGGGCGACCAGAATCACGCTCTTGCCCTTTTGCAGCTCGGGGACGACCCATTTCTCGAAGAACGGCACGACGCGGAGCGCGGTGTCCCTCAACGACTCGCCGCCGGGAGGGGCGATGTCATAGGAGCGCTGCCAGATATGCACCTGGTCGGCGCCCCAGCGCTTGCGCGCCTCTTCCTTATTGATGCCGACCAGCTCGCCGTAATCGCGCTCATTGAGGGCCGCGGCCTTGAGCGTCGGGATTTTGCCCTGGCCGCTTTCCTCGAGGATGATGTCGAGCGTGTTGTGCGCGCGCTTCAGCGTTGAGGTGAAGGCGGCGTCGAAGCGGTAGCCCGCTTCCTTGATCATGGTT
Organism: Methyloceanibacter sp.; assembly: GCA_049579665.1. GTDB lineage: Bacteria > Pseudomonadota > Alphaproteobacteria > Rhizobiales > Methyloligellaceae > Methyloceanibacter. Next base: position 665 of record JBAUOI010000253.1, on the reverse strand, counting down.
CCGGCGCGATGCGCTTCCGCGGCGCCTTCCTCGGTGAGGCCGACATCCTTCCAGCCGGTGAAACGGTTGAGCCGGTTCCACTCGCTCTCGCCATGGCGGACGAGAACGAGGACATTGTCGCTTTTGGCGGGGTCCTTGCTGTCGGAGGTGGGCGTCATTGCTGGTCCCGATGCTGAACGCGAAGCGGATCTTTCATGTTGCGTGCCACATGCAAGCATAACGAGAGAACGTTAAGCTCGGCCTCATCAATGACCTCCGTTTCGGGCTCAATTCCGGCGCCGGGATCCCGCCTTTTAGGCATTTGCGCATGATTTGGCCAGATTCAAGCATCGCGCTGGCGCGGTAGCCCCTCATAGCCCAAGCACGTCCTGCATCGAGTAGAGGCCGGGCTGCTTGCCGCGCGCCCACAGCGCCGCCTTCACCGCGCCGCGGGCGAAGATGCCGCGATCGGTGGCGATATGCGCAAGCTCGATGCGCTCGCCGGGGCCGGCGAAGATCACCTTGTGCTCGCCGACCACGTCGCCGCCTCGCAAGGCGGCAAAGCCGATGTCGCCTTCGCGGCGCGGGCCCACGTCGCCGTCGCGGGCGCGGGCGCTGTGGTCTTTCAGCGCAATGCCACGGCCCGAGGCGGCGGCCTCGCCAAGGAGGAGCGCGGTGCCTGAGGG
>JBAUOI010000252.1:0-1554 GCA_049579665.1 Methyloceanibacter sp. | reverse complement strand
ATCAAGGGGCCGATGCTCGCTCATAAGGCCGAGGATGAAGGGATCGCTCTTGCCGAGATCTTGGCGGGCCAGGCGGGCCACGTGAATTACGATGTGATCCCGAGCGTGATCTATACCGCGCCAGAGGTCGCATCGGTCGGCAAGACCGAGGAGGAGCTCAAAGAGGCCGGCATTACGTACAGGCCCGGCAAGTTTCCCTTCACCGCCAACGGCCGCGCCAAGGTCAACCGCACCACCGAGGGCTTCGTCAAGATTCTCGCCGAAGAGGCGACCGACCGCGTGCTGGGCGTGCATATCATCGGCGCCGATGCCGGCACGATGATCGCCGAGGCCGCCGTGCTGATGGAATTCGGCGGCTCGGCGGAGGATCTCGCACGCATTTGCCACGCGCACCCGACGCTGAACGAGGCGATCAAGGAAGCGGCGCTCGCCGTCGACAAGCGCCCGATTCATATGTGAGTGGCGTCAGCGCAGGTTGCGCGGTGTATCGGCGAGCACGGACCAAGTGAGCGCTGCGAAGCCGATCAGTTCGACGAGCGCTATGATCGCGTGGCCCCACTCCCAGCGCGCGCGATATTCGGTCCAGTCGGCGGGCACCGGACCGTTCACCCATTTCGCCAGCTCGACATTGACCGGATAGACCAGCACCCACCACAGCACGAGCGCGAGCAGAAAGAGCAGCGCCGCGGCAAGTGCAAGGCCGAAACCCGGACGGCCATGCTCGCGCACAAAATAGGCGAGCAGCGCCAGCACGATCACCGTCACCACGAAGATCACCCCGCCCACCGAGCCGAACATCGCGTAAAGGCCACCCTGCACGGTTGAGCCGACCCACAGATACTGGTCCCAAGCCATGCGCGAAGGGAGCTGCATCAAATGGCAGAAGCTCAAGCCCAAAGCCAGGGCCGCGAGCATCACAGCCACGAAGCGCATGATCCGCACCAGGTTCATGCGTGCAACCCCTCGCCCGGTTGATCAACGACGCGGAAGCGACGCACCGTGAGATCGTCGATCTCAACCTCGCGCAGCCGCGTCTTGCGGATCTCAAGCCTGCCGACAGCCAGGGCGCCGATGGCCAGGGCCCCGACAGCGAGCGCGCTGACAGCCAGCGATCCTACCGCCAATGTTCCAAGCGCCGCGGCTCCTGACGCGACCGCCGGCAGACCGACGGGCGGAAGCTTCAGGACCGACGACCTCACCGCCGTTGCGTGACGCACGCCACGTGATTTCTCTCGACGTGGAGCCGAGCCCCGCGCGAGAACGGAGAAGCAAATCGCTCCCACGACAAATGCAAGCCCGCGCACATCGCCTCCAATGCTGGCTCGTTCTACCATGTTCCTTGGCGGTGCACGACGGCAAGCGCAGCCGCTAATCCAGCGTGCGGCGGAAGCGGAACAGCGCAAGCCCCATGGCGACAGCCATGAACAGGATCAGCGCGAACACGTCCATATGCATGTCGGCGAAGCCGGTGCCCTTCAGCGCAATACCGCGCACGATGCGCAGGAAATGCGTGAGCGGGAGTGCCCCGCCAATGGCTTGCGCCCATTCCGGCAT
>JBAUOI010000251.1:0-1504 GCA_049579665.1 Methyloceanibacter sp. | reverse complement strand
GTCAAGTCCAATTGAATGAGTGTGCCGGTCATGTAGGCGGCTCCGGCGATCACGGAGACGACGTAAGCCGAGGTCAAGCTGTCCAATTGCCAGTAGACGGCGTTCGAGACTATCGCCGCTAGTATGGAAAGATACAGGAGGGTCGAGAGCCGCACCGATCGACAGTAGATGCCGTAGCCCACGCTGCCGATCAGGGAGCCAGCGAAAAACGCCGAGGTGACATTGCCAAAGTCCTGCTCGGAAAATCCGAGATCTTCGGTCATGTGGACATAGAGCACCGAGCCCCAGACCGGGTTGAAGCTCCACAGCGTCAGCAGTGCGCACACCGCGAGAAACAGCTTGTCGCGCAACACGCCGAGCAGGGCTGCGCCGGTCTCGCTCAAGCTCGCCGCATCGAGATGGGCGTCTTCATGGTCGCCCGCGTAGCGCCACGCCACGGCGAAAGCGAACACCCACAGCACCCCGCAGAGCGCAAAGGCGACCGACTGGAGCCTCTCCTCGGCGACGTAGCCGCCGAGGACCCCCGTCAGCAGCAGAGCCGCGTTCGCCGCCGCCCACTGGATGGATTGAAAGCGCCCGGTCAGTCCGAGCGGCTGCCCCTTTTCGACCATTAGCGCATCGACGATCACATCGCCCAAGGCAATGGCCATCGTCGTCGGAAGCAGAAGAGCGAACAGCAGCCAGAGGCTGCCGGGCGCAATCGGGACGAACGCGAGCAGGAGCAGGCTTAGCGCCGCCCCACCGTTGGCCAAGAGCAAATAGTTGCGGCGTCGCGATCCGAATAGCGGAACGAAGTCCGACAAGAGGCCGAAGACGGGCTTGATCGTCCAAGGCACCGCGATGAGTGCCATCAGGGCGCCGAGAGCAGCGGGCGATTCGCCCCAGCTTTTGAGGAGAGAGCGAACGGGCTGAGCCACGAGCCCGGAGGTCGGGTCGCCGACACTCTGCACGAAATAGAGTGCGGCAAAGAAAATATAGGCGCCCGCTGCTCTTGTCGCCTCTGGTCCTCGCTTATCGTCAATCGGCACTGGCCGTGGCTCGGAAATTCATTGTTTGCTCCACGCCCTAACTGAATTCAATCAGGCCGCCTCAATTTGTCGGACGATTGTTGATCCGTCTACGATATCCACCAGGCCGGAACAGCAGGCAGAGTGCTGGGTACGGAAGTGGCAACACCGCAAGTGCCTGTCTAGACGCTAGTGTCCACTACCTGCCCACACGATCTCAACCCTGATCGATGGTCGAGTTTTGGGACTAACTTTGCCTGCACCATTGCCTGATTAGGCACAGCAGTCGAAGGAGCGTCATGGTCCCCCGCAGCGTCTGGGTCGGGATTTTGCTAGCGGCTCTCTTCACGCGGGGCGCAATGCTTGCGTCGAACCTCTACCCTACCGCCGTTTTGGGTTCAGGCTTCCTGGCGCAGCTTCTCTGCTCCAGCATCTTCGTTTCGCATCGCGACCCGCAAGCAGTTGTGGCCGAGGACATGAGCGGTCCTGGTTACGAA
>JBAUOI010000250.1:0-5471 GCA_049579665.1 Methyloceanibacter sp. | reverse complement strand
GGGCGGAACCATACTCCCGATAAATGGAAGGATAAATCCCAATTTCAGTAGCTACTACCGGAATGGGGAAGGGCGCATTTAAGGGGCAGCGGCGGCCAATGACGGACGCCAGCACGCAAACCCGAAGGAGAATCCCATCATGTGGAAAGCATTGGTCCTAACCCTGTTCGGCGCCGTCACTCCCCTCGCGGCACACGCCGCCGATGAGCTCAACGTGTCGAAAGGCGCAACCCTCGCCGGCCCCGGGCTCGCCGCCCATGGCTACGACGTGGTCGCTTTCTTCACCGACGGAAAGGCCGAAATCGGCTCCGACAAATACGCCGTGGCACACACCGGCGGCACCTACCGCTTCGTGAGCCAGGCGCATCTCGACGCGTTCAAAGCCGATCCGGCCAAATACGAACCGGCCTATGGCGGCTTCTGCGCTTATGGCGTGGCGCTCGGCAAGAAGTTCGACGGCGATCCGCGCTACTGGAAGATCGTCGGCGGCAAGCTCTACCTCAATCTCAACGAGGACATTCAGGCCGAATGGTCGAAGGACATTCCAGTCAACCTCGCCAAGGCCGAGACCAATTGGGGCCGGATCATCGCCACCCCGGTCGCGGCGCTCTAGCCGTGGCTTACATGCAATCGCCGGCTTCGGACCCCCTGCCGAAGCCGGCCAACCACCAGGAAACTCGATGACCCCCTCCTCCGACATCGCCTTCTCGCCTTCGGTCAAGGCGGTGCAGCAGCGCCGCGGCTCGCGCGCAGGCTACGCCAAGATGGAGGGGAAAGGCGGCTTCGCCACGACCATCGATGCATCGCTTGCGGAGTTCATCGCCAGGCAGCGCTCATTCTATCTCGCGACGGTGAACGCCGACGGTCAGCCTTATATTCAGCATCGCGGCGGCCCTCCCGGCTTTTTGCGGGTGCTCGACGAGAAGACGCTCGGCTTCGCCGATTTCAGCGGCAACCGCCAATACATCTCGACGGGCAATCTCGCCGACAGTGCGAAGGCCACGCTGTTCCTCATGGACTACGCCAACCGCATGCGGGTGAAGATTTGGGGCACGGCGCGCGCGATTGACGACGATCCCGTGCTCACCGCCACGCTGTTTCCCGAGGGCTATAAGGCCCGCGCCGAGCAGGTCATCGTCTTCACCGTCGAGGCCTGGGACGCGAACTGCCCGCAGCATATCCCCCAGATGTTCTTTGCCGAGGATGTTGCCGAGATGGTCGAGCGATTCGAACGGCGCATCGCCGAGCTCGAAGCCGAGAATACTCGGCTGCGCTCCACGCAGTCGGCATCGCCAGTTACTTCGTCTTTTTGACCACCTTGACCGGCGCGGCGAACAGCCAGCCAAACACGAGCGCCGCGGCAAAGGCGCCAAGCAGCTCGGCGACGATGAAGCCCGGGGCGTCCGCCGGAGCAATGCCGGCGAAGGTATCGCTGAGAGCGCGGGCGATGGTGACTGCCGGATTGGCGAACGACGTGGATGACGTAAACCAATAGGCCGCCGTGATGTAGAGCCCGACAGCGGTGGCCACCGCCTCGGGCTTGAAGCGGACACAGCCGAGGATGGTCGCGATCAGCCCGAACGTGGCGATGAATTCTCCCGCCCATTGGCCGATTCCCGTTCGCGCCGTCGATCCGAGCTGAATGAGGTCGAGCCCGAACATCAGATGCGCGAGCACGGCGCCGACGCAGCCGCCGACGATTTGCACCACGACATAGGCGACGGCGGTGCGAAGATCGAGCTCGCCGCGATAGAGCGTGACGAGGGTCACCGCGGGATTGAAATGCGCGCCGGAGATGGGAGCGAAGATGGTGATGATGACGAACAGCACCGCGCCGGTCGCGATCGTGTTGCAGAGCAGCGCGATCGCCTGATTCCCGCCGGCGAGCTTCTCGGCCATGATGCCGGAGCCGACCACGGCCATGACCAGAATCAGCGTGCCGAGCGCTTCCGCCGCGAGCCGCCGCGTCAGATCGAATTGCATGCCCCTCCCCCCTGCCTCGATCCCGTCATGGCCGGTGCTTGTCCAGGCCATCCACGTCTTTCCTTGTGGCCCAATTCGTGGATGCCCGGCACTTCGGCCGGGCATGACGAATGGATGGATTTGGGACCTAACAACAGCCGCTGCTCAATTTGGCCGGCGACGCGGCGCTCGTGGCGAACGGGATCGACGTGCCGCAGCCGGGGAAGATGCCGTAATGCGCGCCGAAATCGCCGATGAAGTCGAAATGCGGCGCGAACCGCGTGTCGGCCAGCATGCGCCAGGTGTTGCCGCAGACGGTGAACACCTTGCCGCGCTCGATGAGATGGTGCCCGTCGAGCGCGAAGGCCTCGGGCTGCTCGGGGATGGTCCCCTTATAGATGACGGCCTGGCCGTAATCCTCGCAGGCCGGCTCCAACCCATCGAGCTTGAACAGCCGGTAGGTGGCGGAGAAGAACCTCGCCTGGCCGAGCTTCGCGCGCATCGCCTCGTTCTCGACATTGATCGGCCGGCTTGTCACCAACCGCGGATCGAGGAAGCCCGCCTGCTTCGCCATCGGCAGGAAATCGTTCCAGTACAGCGCGCCGCCAAGGCACTCGCCATAGAGCAAGGGATCGGCCTTGATATCCTCGGAAAGCCGCCGGTCACAATAGACATCGGCGAAATAAAGCTCGCCGCCCGGCTTCAACAGATCGTAGGCGCCGCGCAACACGGCGAGCTTGTCGACGCAGAGATTGATCACGCAATTCGACACCACCACGTCGAAGCTTGCAGGCTCGAGGCCGAATTCGCCGAGCTTCTCGAGATAGCCCTTGAGGAATCTGACATTGGGGCGCTGATAGGCGAATTGCCGCGTGTGCCAATCGATATGCGACCGCGCCGTGGCCAGCTGCTCCTCGGTCATGTCGACGCCGGTCACGGTGCCCTCGGGCCCCACCAGCTGCGCGATGAGATAGGCGTCACGCCCCGAGCCCGAGCCAAGATCGAGCACGTGGGCGCCTGACAGCGCCGCAGGGATGGCGATGCCGCAGCCATAATATTTGGCGCGCACCTCCTCATGCACATTGGCGAGCAGCGCCTCCAGATGCTGAGGCACCCCGCCGCCGTCACAGCAGGCCGAGGTCTTGAGGTCTTTCGAGCTTTTCAGGACCTTGCCGTAATAGTCCTTCACCACTTCAAGATTCATGACGCCGCTCCTTGGCTGTCAGGCCAGAATTGCAGCAAGCTTAGCAGCGCGCCTTGGTTCACGCAGCACACGCACGCTGCACAGTTGCGTGAACGTTTCATGTCTCGGTAGCGCCGCGAAAGCCGGTGGCGAGCACATACATCTCGGCGGAGTCGGCGCGGGATGCCTTGGGCTTGACATGCCGCACCTTGGCGAAGGAGCGGTTGAGCCGCGCCACCAGCTCCTTGCTCGCGCCGCCTTGCAGCACCTTGCAGAGGAAGGCGCCGCCCGGCGCCAGAATCTCCTCGGCGAGGTCGAGCGCCGCCTCGACCAAACTCATGATACGCAAATGATCGGTCGCTTTATGCCCCATGGCCGGAGCATGCATGTCGGACAGAACGAGGTCGGCCTGCTTGCCGGCCAAGGCCTCGCCGATGCGGTCGCCGGTCTCGGCGTCGGTCATGTCGAGCGTGAGCTGCGTCACGCCCGAGATCGGCTCCATCTCGATAAGGTCGAGAGCGACCACGCGCCCCTTCCCAGCCATCAACCCGACCCGCTGCGCGGCGATCTGGCTCCAGCCGCCGGGCGCGGCGCCAAGATCGACCACGGTCATGCCGGGCCGCAACAAATGATATTTGTCGTCGATCTCGGCGAGCTTGAAGGCTGCGCGGCTGCGATAGCCCCGGCGCTTGGCCTCCTCGACATAAGGGTCGTTGAGCTGGCGCTGTAGCCAACGGGTCGAGGCGATCTTGCGTCCCTTGGCGGTGCGCACCCTCACGGCGAGCTTGCGGCCGCCACCCTGCCCGCCTCCACCGCCTTTTGCCGACCTTACCATATGGTAATGCGCCTTTTCCGCACCCGGCCTTGACGCCTCGGGTCGCTTCGCCCCATCTGCGTCATAAGCCCCCTCTAACACCTGCCATATGCCGCGCTATTTCGTCACCCTCATCGTCGCCGTCGCCCTGTTCATGGAGACGATGGATTCGACGGTGATCGCGACGTCGCTGCCGGCGATCGCCGCCGATCTGCACGAAGACCCGATCGCGCTCAAGCTCGCTCTCACCTCTTATCTCTTGTCGCTCGCCGTCTTTATTCCGTTAAGCGGCTGGATGGCCGACCGCTTCGGCGCGCGCACCGTGTTCCGCGCGGCGATCGTCGTGTTCACGCTTGGCTCCGCGGCTTGCGGCTTCGCGCAAGGTCTAGGCGATTTCGTCCTGTTCCGCGTCATCCAGGGCATGGGCGGCGCCATGATGGTGCCGGTCGGCCGGCTCGTCATCGTGCGCACCGTGCCGAAGGTCGAGCTGATTTCAGCCCTCGCCTGGCTCACCATCCCCGCGCTGATGGGCCCGGTGATCGGCCCGCCGCTCGGCGGCTTCATCACCACCTATATCTCCTGGCGTTGGATCTTCTGGATCAATATTCCGGTCGGGTTGATCGGCATCACCCTCGCCACGCTCTATGTCGCCAATATTCGCGAGGAAGGGCTGCCGCCGCTCGACGTGAAGGGCTTCGTGCTGTCGGGCATCGGCCTCGCCGGGCTTGCTTTCGGCTTCACCACCATCGGCCAGGGACTGTTCCCGCCGGCGGCGGTTGCCGGCTTGTTTGCCGCGGGCATCGCCGGCTGCGTTCTCTATGTGCGGCACGCACGCACGGCGCCAGCGCCTCTGCTCGATCTCGACCTGCTCAAGGTCGACACCTTCTTCGCCAGCGTGGTCGGCGGGTTCCTTTATCGCATCGGCGTCGGCGCGCTGCCCTTCCTGTTGCCGCTGATGTTGCAGCTCGGCTTCGGCCTCAACCCGATGCAATCCGGTTTGCTGACCTTTGCCAGCGCGGTGGGCGCCGTCGCCATGAAGACCACCGCCGCGCCGATCCTCCGCCGTTTCGGCTTCAAGCGCGTGCTGGTGACCAATGCCGTGGTGAGCAGCCTGTTCCTCGCGGCGATCGCGCTGTTCACCGCCGGCACGCCGCATTGGATCATTCTCACCGTGCTCCTGGTCGGCGGCTTTTTCAAATCGCTCGAATTCACCAGCATCAATTCGATCGCGTATGCCGATATCGATGCGAAGGCGATGAGCCGGGCGACCAGCTTCGCCAGTGTGGCACAGCAGCTCTCGTTGTCGGCCGGCGTCGCCATCGGCGCGCTGGTGCTGGAGGTGCAGCGCATGGGCCGTGGCAGCGAAGACGTGGTGGCGGGCGATTTCCCGCTCGCCTTCGTGCTGGTCGCCGCGATCGCGGCAAGCGCCTCACTGATTTTCGCCATGTTGCCGAAGGATGCCGGCGCCAGTCTCGCCTCGCGCGCCCGCCCGGTCGGGGTACAAGACGTGCC
>JBAUOI010000249.1:0-1923 GCA_049579665.1 Methyloceanibacter sp. | reverse complement strand
CCCCTCCCCCTTGTGCCTTGGGTTTTGAAGCAACCGGGATGGACCCGGTGGATTGAGGCGCCGCCAGCGCGGCAGTCGGGGCAGGCGGCTCGGCCACCGGCGGTTGAGCGGCAACCGCTTTGGTGGTTGCCTTCCAGCCTTGCTGGGCCGAGGCGGGTGGAGCGGCCTCACCTTGCGGCGCCTCGCGCGGGGCGGCCTGTTTCCACGGTCGCACCAAATTCTCAGGATTTTCGGCGGGCAATGTGCTGATCGCCGCGACCGCGTCGCCCTTCGACGATTTGTTCTTGCCGGCGACCTGCATCCAGCTTTGGCCGGCGAGATATTTTCGCACATAGCTGTCGACGCCGTTCAGCGGCGCGCGGCCGAGATATTTCACCCGCACCGTCGCCGTGCCGCTATTGCGGAAGCCGAGCAGCTCGGCCGAGCGCCGCGACAGATCGAGAATGCGATCGCGCGCGTAGGGTCCGCGATCGTTGATGCGGACCACGATGGTCCGGCCATTATTCAGATTGGTCACCCGCGCATAGACCGGGAGCGGCAGCGTCGGATGCGCTGCGGAGAGCCGATCCATGTCGTAGATTTCGCCGTTGGCGGTGCGGCGCCCATGGAACAGCTCGCCATACCAGGACGCATTGCCGACGCGGTCGTAGCCCGGATCTTCACGCGGCGTGTAAGTGAGGCCGCTGACTTCATAAGGTTTGCCGATTTGATAGACGCCGCCGCCTTTCGGCACCGGTTGGCCGAGCGGCACCAACCGCTCGCCGAGCCGCTCGTTGTTGCCGGAGCCGCATGCCGAAAGGCCAAGGCAAAGCGTGGCGATCAGGAAAAGAGGCGCGGCGAAGCGCGCGGGGCTCAAGCCGCCCGCATCAACACTTAGCCCGCCCGCACGACGCGCGAGCCTGAGCCGACCCACAAAACGCAACGTCCCGCCCCCCGCAAGGGCCTGGTGGAAGCGCCGGATGAGCTCGGCAAGGCGCGCGAGATCGACGCAGCCGGCGCGGCCTGCGACTCTGGGCAGAGAGGGTTAGCAAAGCATGAATCAGGCCGTCTGACCGGCGATGCGCTTCAGGCAGTCCGCCGCGACTTCCTCGAGCTTGCGGCTCGCGTCGACGACCGTGAAGCCTTGCGGGCCGATGTCGTAGCCAAGCTGCTCATCGACCACGGAGGGCGTGGCGTCGGAGACATCGCCCCTGCGGGTCGCCACCCTGTCCCGCATGACCTTGGCGGGAGCTTCGAGCCAAAGCCCGGTGAAGGGAACGCCGAGTCTCTTCGCCAGCGCGGCCAGCGTCTCGCGCTCCTCCACCTTCGCCTGCACGGCATCGACGATCGCCGCCTGCCCGCCAAGCAGCGCCATCATCGCGCGCTTGCGGCTCATGGCATAAACCTGATCGGAGACCTCCCGGGCGTAAGCGCGAGCCGGCAGCCTTTCCTCGGGTGCCACGCCGAATAGCCGCTTGCGCTCGACATCGCTCCGCACAATGACGGCTCCCGGGAAAGCGCCCAGCGAAGGCGCGATCGCCCTCGCCACGGCGGATTTGCCGCTGCCCGACAATCCTCCGACAGCGACCAGCCGCGGCGTGCCAGGCCCGAGGAACGCTTGCGCCAGCGCGAAATAAGCGCGTGCCTCGTCACGCGCCGCCTCGGCCTGGGAGCGCGTTGCAAGGCGCGCGCGCAACATTTCTACCTTCGTCCTGATCGTCGCCCGCATCGCAAGAAAGAGCGGGAGCGCGGCAAGCCCGATCAGATTGCCCGTGCCACCCTCCGCATCGAGATAGGCATTGAGCACCGCGTTGGCGTGCGCCCCCAATCCGCGCTTGCCGAGATCCATCAGGAGAAATGCGAGATCATAGAGCACATCGATCGTGGCCAGCCGATCGTCGAACTCGATCGCATCGAACAACACAGGCGCGCCGTCGATCTCGA
>JBAUOI010000248.1:0-1578 GCA_049579665.1 Methyloceanibacter sp. | reverse complement strand
GGCCATGGCTGAGCCGAAGCGGAGCTGGTTCGATCAGCTCCGCTCGGGCCTCGCCCGCACCTCGGGCGCGCTCTCGGACAATCTCGCGAGCGTGCTCACCAAGCGGAAGCTCGATGAGGACATGCTCGACCGGCTGGAGGAGGTGTTGATCAAGGCCGATCTCGGCGTCGCCATGGCCGCGCGCATCCGCTCGCGGATCGAAAGCGGCCGTTACGACAGAGGAATCAATGCCGACGCCGTGCGCGATGTGCTTGCCGGCGAGATCGCGGGCGTGCTCGCGCCCGTGGCGCAAGATTTCGTGCTTCAGCCGGGCGCCAGGCCGCACGTGTTCCTGGTGGTCGGCGTGAACGGCACCGGCAAGACCACCACCATCGGCAAGATGGCGCATGTGTTCCGCCGCCGGGGCTTGAGCGTGATGCTCGCCGCGGCCGACACCTTCCGCGCCGCTGCGATCGACCAGCTCAAGATCTGGGGCGAGCGCGTGGGTGCTGAGGTCGTCGCCAAGCAGGCCGGCGCCGATCCGGCCGGCGTCGCCTTCGAGGCTTTCGAGCGCGCCCGCGACGAGGGCAAGGATGTGCTCTTGATCGACACGGCAGGCCGGCTCCAGAACAAGTCGGACTTGATGGCCGAGCTCGCCAAGATCGTGCGCGTGTTGAAGAAGATCGATGGCAGCGCGCCGCACGGCGTGATCCTCGTGCTCGACGCCACGACGGGGCAGAACGCGCTCAACCAGGTTGAGATCTTCAGGGAGATCGCGGGCGTCACCGGGCTCGTGGTGACCAAGCTCGACGGCACGGCGCGCGGCGGCATCCTGGTCGCCATCGCCGAGCGCTTCAAGCTACCGATCAACGCGATCGGCATCGGCGAGGGTCTCGACGATTTGAAGCCGTTCGATGCGCAAGACTTCGCGCGCGCCGTCGCGGGAGCAAGGAGCGAGAATGAAGCGGCCGCTTGAGGGCAAAAAAGCGTCCGCCAAGGCAGCGGCCACCGAGCCCGCTGTCGTGCCCAAGCTCGCCATCGAGCTCGGGCCGCTGCTCATCTTCTTCGCCGGAAATGCCTTGGCGGGGATCTATGCCGGCACTGCCGCCTTCATGGTGGCGACACTGATCTCGCTGATTGCCGCGCGGATCCTCTATCACAAGCTGCCGGTGATGCCGCTCGTCAGCGGCGTGATCGTACTCGTGTTCGGCGGGCTCACGCTCTATCTCCGCGACGACACCTTCATCAAGCTGAAGCCGACCATCGTCTATACCCTGTTCGCGGTGTTGCTGGCCGCGGGGCTCTTGTTCAAGAAGCCGGTGCTTGAGCTTTTGTTCGGGCCGGTGTTCAACCTCACCGAGGAGGGGTGGCGCAAGCTCACGTTGCGCTGGGCGGCCTTCTTCGTCGCCATGGCCATCGTCAACGAGATGGTTTGGCGCAATTTCTCGACCGATGCCTGGGTCAGCTTCAAGGCGTTTGGCTTCCTGCCGCTCACCTTCCTGTTTGCGCTCGCGCAGGTGCCGCTGATGCAGCGCCATGGTGAGCCACCGCACGGCGAAAACGAAAAGCGAACCTAAAGACCCCCTGTAACGTTACTGC
>JBAUOI010000247.1:0-6144 GCA_049579665.1 Methyloceanibacter sp. | reverse complement strand
GAACAACGATGCGCGCCAGCAAAAGCCTGATCGTCGATGCCGCCCCGGCCGGGCTGCCCGAGCCGTTCGCCGGCTGGTTCAAGGCGCGCGGCTGGCGCCCGCACGCGCACCAGCTTGCGCTGCTTGAGCACGCCGGCCAGGGGCGCGACACGCTGCTGATAGCGCCAACCGGCGGCGGCAAGACGCTGGCCGGCTTCCTGCCGAGCCTGGTCGATCTGGCGCGCCGGCCGCCGAAGCGGAAGCCGGCAACCGCGATCCATACGCTTTACGTCTCGCCGCTGAAGGCGCTTGCCGTCGACATCGCGCGCAATCTGGCGATGCCTGTCGCCGAGATGGAGCTGCCGATCAGGCTCGAGACGCGTACCGGCGACACGCCGCCCTCGCGCCGCGCGCGCCAGCGGATTGCCCCGCCCGATATTCTGCTGACGACGCCGGAGCAGATCGCGCTGATGCTGTCGCATAAAGGCGCAGCCGAGCTGTTCGGCAGCCTCAAATATGTGATCCTCGATGAGCTGCACGCGCTCGCCTCCAGCAAACGCGGCGATCTGCTGGCGCTCGATCTGGCGCGGCTGCGCACCCACGCGCCGGGACTCACGGCGATCGGCCTGTCGGCGACGGTAGCACGGCCTTACGAGCTTGCCTCGTTCCTCGTGCCGCATCAGGGCCAGACCGCGACGCGGCTTGCCGAGATTGTCACGGCGGGCGAGTGGGCGCGTGCCGACATCGCCATCCTGCGCTCCAATGCCGAGCTGCCGTGGGCTGGACATTCAGCGCGCTATGCCCCGCCGGAGATCTACGCTTCGATCGAGGCGCATCGCATGTCGCTGATCTTCGTCAATACGCGCTCGCAGGCCGAGATGCTGTTCCATGAGCTGTGGCGCTACAACGAGGCCAATCTGCCGATCGCCCTGCATCACGGCTCGCTCGACGTGGCGCAACGACGCAAGGTCGAGGCGGCGATGGTTCAGGGCAAGCTCCGCGCCGTGGTCTGCACCTCGACGCTCGATCTCGGCATCGACTGGGGCGAGGTCGATCTCGTCATCAATGTCGGCGCGCCGAAGGGGGCAAGCCGTCTGGCGCAGCGCATCGGCCGCGCCAATCACCGGCTGGACGAGCCGAGCAAGGCGCTGCTGGTGCCGGCCAACCGCTTCGAGGTGATCGAATGCCAGGCGGCGCTCGAAGCCGCCGAGGAAGGCGCGCAGGATACCCCGCCGTCGCGGCCGGGCGCGCTCGACGTGCTAGCTCAGCATGTGTTGGGAACGGCCTGCGCCGCTCCGTTCGACCCCGACCAGCTCTATCGCGAGGTGACTAGCGCCGCGCCCTACCAAGGTCTGTTGCGCCAAGGCTTCGACCAAGTGGTGCAGTTCGTGGCGACCGGCGGCTATGCGCTCGCCAATTACGAACGCTATGCGAAACTCAAGAAGACCCAAGAAGGGCTATACCGTGTCGCCCATCCCCGCATCGCGCAGCAATACCGGCTGAATGTCGGCACTATCGTCGAGGCGCCGATGGTGCGGGTGCGGCTCGCCCGGCTGAAAGGCGGCGCGCTCAAGCCCTCCAGCATGCTCGCGGGCGGCCGCGTGCTCGGCGAGGTCGAGGAATATTTCATCGAGCAGCTCACCCCCGGCGATACGTTCGTGTTCGCCGGAGAGGTGTTGCGCTTCGAAGGCCTGCGCGAGACCGACGCCATCGTCACCCGCGCGCATGCGACCGAGCCCAAGGTGCCCGCCTATGAAGGCGGCAAGTTCCCGCTCTCGACCTATCTGGCCGAGCGGGTGCGCAACATGCTGGCCGAGCCCGGCACCTGGTCGCGGCTCCCTAACCAGGTCTCCGACTGGCTACGGCTACAGGCCGAGTTCTCGGTGGTGCCCGGTCCCGACGAGGTGCTGGTCGAGACCTTCCCGCGCGGGCAGAAGCATTATCTCGTCTGCTATCCGTTCGAGGGCAGGCTCGCGCATCAAAGCCTCGGCATGTTGCTGACGCGGCGCCTGGAGCGCGCCCGCGCCGCGCCGCTCGGTTTCGTCGCCAATGAATATGCGCTGGCCATCTGGGCGCTCAACGATATGGGCGAGATGGTGAGGACCGGCCGCCTCGACCTCGCGGGGCTGTTCGATGAGGACATGCTCGGCGACGATCTCGATGCGTGGCTCGCCGAGTCGAGCCTGATGAAGCGCTCCTTCAGGGTATGCGCGATCATCTCCGGCCTGATCGAGCGCCGTCATCCCGGGCAGGAGAAGACCGGGCGGCAGATGACGGTCTCCTCCGATCTGATCTATGATGTGCTGCGGCAGCACGAGCCGGAGCACATCCTGCTCAAGGCCGCGTTCGCCGATGCGGCAACTGGACTCATCGATGTCGGCCGCCTCGGACAATTCTTGCGGCGAATCAACGGGCGAATCAGGCATATTGCGCTGCGCCAAGTTTCGCCGCTCGCCGTGCCGGTCATGCTCGAGATCGGGCGCGAGAGCGTTCCAGGGGAGGCGAGCGAGGTCTTGTTGCGTGAGACGGTTGAAGAGCTCGTCGCGGAGGCCTTAAGCGGACATGCTGCGCGCAAAGCCTGATCTCATGCCGGAAACAGCCCCATCGCTGCGTGCTCATATCAGCGTGTCGGGACACGCGATGCGGCCGCTCGCCGCCGGCGGGCTGTATTGGCAGGAGGAGGACACGCTGCTGGTGGCCGACCTGCATCTCGAGAAGGGCGCCGCCTTCGCCGCACTCGGCATGCTGCTGCCGCCTTACGACACGCGCACCACGCTGGAGCGGCTGGCCAAGGCGATCGCCGCCGTCGAGCCGTCACGTGTCGTGGCGCTCGGCGACAGCTTCCATCGCGCGGAGTCAGCCGAGCGGCTCGCCGCCGACGACCGCGCTTTTCTGCTCAAGCTGCAACAGGGGCGCGAATGGTTCTGGATCTGCGGCAATCACGATCCGCATCTCCCCGCCTCGATCGGCGGCACGGTCTGCGCCACGCTCTCCATTCGCGGGCTGACGCTCCGGCACGAGCCTTCCGCCGTGCCGTCGGCACGGGAGATCGCCGGCCATCTGCACCCGGTGGCGCGCATCGCGCGGCGCGGGTCGATGCTCCGCCGCCGCTGCTTCGCCACTGACGGCATCCGTCTGGTGATGCCCGCCTTCGGCGCCTATGCCGGCGGGCTCAACGTACTCGATGAGGCGTTCGGGTCTCTGTTCTCCCGCCACCAACTCGAAGCCTGGATGATGGGCCGCGCCGACGTCTATCCCGTGCTCGGCAGCCTGCTGCTTCCCGACTGATCTATTCCCGCCGGAACACGACCCAGCCGGCCAGCCCCGCCAGCACTGCGAGCAGCACCGCGATCAGCCCGTAAATCAGCGGGTGGTGGAACGCCATCAGATAGATGGTGCGCTCGAAGCCGGCCTGGCTCACTTCCAGCGTGCTCTGGTTCTTGCTCACCACCTGCCCGTCGCGGAACAAGTACACATCGGCGATGTAGCGGCCGATCGGCACATTGACCGGCAGGTCGACGCTCGCCCGAAACAGGCTACGACCGATGAAGGTCACGCCGTCGTCGTGCTCCTGGAACAGCAGCTGTTTCTCCTTTAGCCGCACCACCGTGGAGCGAAACGTTTCCTCCTCGGAGTCGTTCTTCGTGGCTCTGCCGAAATCGATATTGTTGAGGCCGATGCCCAGCGTCTTCAGCGTCTCGTCGGAGGTGATCGCCCGCAAGGGACGCGAGGAGAGGACGGCGTAGAAGCCCGGCACGGTTGCATAGACCTTGCCAGTGCCGTTCACCCAAATCCCCGCCATTCGTTCTTTTCGGCGCGCGACGATGGCTTGATCCGGCGAGCGCAGCACGACAATGACGTCGTAGATCTCCTTGTCGGGTTCGGCGGCCCCGCTGAGATCGACGCTGCCGAAGATGAGGATCTCGATGCCGGTGAAATTCGACTGGATCGAGATTTCGCGAGTGGAGATGTCGGATACCACCTCTTCGCGCGGTTGCGGGGGCGGGACGGCGGGCTTGGCCGCATGGACCGGACCGAGGCCCAAGGCGGCGAGGAGGAGTGCGAGGGCGAATTGGGTTCGCATCAGGCACCTGCCAGGAGAGGCGTGAGGCTGTAAAGCTCCGACGGCTTCAGCACCAGGTCGAACAACAGGCGGATGGCGACCGCCAGCACCAGGAGGGCAAGCATCGCCCGCAACTGCTCGCCCCTGAATCTCTGCCCGGCCTTCACGCCGAACTGTCCGCCGATGACGCCGCCTGCGGCGAGGAGCAGCGCCAGCACGACATCGAGCGTGTAATTGAACGTTGCCTGGAGCACGGTGACGACGGCGGTGACGAAGATGATCTGAAAGGTCGAGGTGCCGATGACGACATTGGTCGGCATGCGCAGCAGATAAATCATCGCCGGCACCATGATGAAGCCGCCGCCGACGCCGAGAAAGGCGGTCAACAGTCCGACGACCCAGCCGATCACGAGCGGCGGAATGGCGCTGATATAAAGCCGCGAGCGGGGAAAGCGGAGCTTGAGCGGCATGCCGTGGATCCAGTTGTGCTGTCCCGGCTTCCGCGCCGAGGCTGGCTTGCCGGCGCGCGCCCGCCTGATGGCGCGGAGGCTCTCGCTCAGCATCAAGATGCCGATAACGCCGAGCAGGACCACGTAAGTCAGTGAGATGATCAGGCCCGCTTGCCCCGCCTCGCGCAGCAGCTTAAGCAGGAACACGCCGATCAGGGCTCCGGCCACGCCGCCGGCGATCAACACCGCCCCCATGCGGAAATCGATATTGCCGCGCCGCCATTGGGCGAGCGCCCCTGACACCGAGGTGGCGACGATCTGATTGGCGCCGGTCGCGACCGCGATCGAGGGCGGGATGCCCGAAAACATCAGGAAGGGGGTCAGCATGAAGCCGCCGCCGACCCCGAACATGCCCGAGAGGAAGCCGACCGCCGCGCCGAGTCCCAGCATGACCAACAGGTTCACCGAAAGCTCGGCAATGGGGAGGTAGATTTGGAACATCGAAGCCAGGAGTCAGAGGTCGGAATCTAGACTGATGGGTCATACCTCACAAAGATACGCGCCGTCATGGCCGGGCTTGTCCCGCCTATGTGGGCCGAAGCCTCACGATAGGCAGCCGCCCAACATGGCTTCGGCTTCGGCGGGCGAAGGCTCGGCCATCCACGATTTAGTCATGGGGGGGCCCGAGACGTGGATGCCCGGCACAAGGCCGGGCCTGACGAAAATTTCGTGACTAGGGCTGAGGCTAGCTGGTGAGGCGCTCGAGCTTGGCGACGAGGGGGATGGTGACCTTGCCGGTCTCCTCGAGGCCATTGCGCCGCTCGAAGCTCTTGATCGCGTCGCGGGTCTTGGCGCCCATCAGTCCGTCGGGAACGCCAACGTCATAGCCGAGCTTGTTGAGCAGCGCCTGCGCCCGGTTGACCAGCGCGATATTGGGGATGGCCGAAGCATCGGTCGCATCCGCCCAATCCTGCGGCTCGTCGATCTCGTTGGCCTCGGCCGGCGCTTGCCTGGCGGTCCAGGCGGAGACGGCCTGCTCGGCTGTGGCAAGCGACGCCGCATCGAGCTCGCGCTTCACCAGGTCGCGCCGCTTCGCCGCTTCCTGGTCGCCATTCTTGGCCGCAAGGGCGAACCATTGATACGCCGCGCCGAGATTCTTCGGCATGCCGAGGCCATGCTCTTCGAGAACGCCGAGATTGAACTGGCTGTCGGCGAGGCCGTACGCGGCGGCTTCGCCGTACCATTTGGCGGCGAGCGCATAGTCGGCGGCGCCGTCCTGGCGGCCGCTCACGCTCACGGCGAAATTATGCATGGCCTTGACGTTGCCCTTCTCCGCGGCCGCCTGATACCAGGACCGCGCCCGGCCGAGATCCTTGGCGACGCCCTGCGCGCGCTCATAGAGAACCGCGAGGCGATACTGGGCCGGAGCGAGGCCCGCGCTCGCGGCGCGTTCGAACCAGCGCGCGGCCTCAACCAGGCTCTGCGGCGTGCCCTGGCCTTCAGCATAGCGAAGCGCGATCGAATATTGCGCGCGCGCGTCGCCTTGGGCGGCGGCCTGACGCAAACTCAACGGCCCGAGATCGGGGGGCGGCAGAGGAAGGCTCATCGGCATCGCGGCCGGAGCGGCAGGGGCTTGTCCTTGCGCGCCCATGC
>JBAUOI010000246.1:0-1507 GCA_049579665.1 Methyloceanibacter sp. | reverse complement strand
GTGTAGCCCACGTTGAACGCCTCGTTGAACACCACCGCTTCAGGCGCATCGAGCGCGGCAATGAACGCGCGGGAGATATCCTCGATATGCGCGATCGGCCGCCAGGGCGTTCCATCCGACCTGAGGTAGATCACTCCGCTGGTGACTGCAAAAGCCGTCAGATTATTGAGCACGATGTCGAAGCGCATGCGCGGCGACACGCCATAGGCGGTCGCCGGCCGCAAATAGACCGGGCAGAATCCATCGTCCGCCATGGGCATGATGTCGTGCTCAGCCTTGACCTTGGAATCGCCGTAAGGCGTCACCGGGTTCAGGGGGCTGGTCTCGTCGACCATGTCATCGCCCGCCAAGCCGTAATTGCTGCAAGACGAGGCAAGCAGAAAACGCTTGACCCCCGCATCCTTCGCGAGCCTGGCCACATGCACGCTGCCGCGATGATTGATGGCGTAGGTGATGTCGGGATTGAGATTGCCGAGCGGGTCGTTGGACAACGCCGCCAGGTGAATGACGGCGTCAATGCCTCTGAAGTCTTCCTTGGTGGCATCGCGCACATCCTTGCGAATATGCGGCACCATTGCCAGGTTGCCGCCGGCGGCGAAGGCACACTTCTCATAAAGATTGCTGTCGAAGCCGATGACCTGGTGCCCCGCCTTCAGCAGCATGGGCACCATCACGGTGCCGATATAACCAAGATGTCCGGTAACCAATACGCGCATCACTGTTACTCCTCGGCGCTCTAGATCGACCTAACCTCGATTGATTTTGCAGCGTGTCTTGGGACTGAACCCATAGTCGAATAGCGTCCTTTGTCGGCAGCCGTAATCGCCGGAGGCCGCTTACACGGCTCGCGGCAAGCTGACCTTATCGGCCTTCTTATTGACCCTTGCCGGAAGGGCCGAGGCGGCACCGCCAATCCGCCAAGGCATCCGTCCCTGCTCGACCAGATCCTCGAGTACCTCTTTGTCCTTTAGCGTATCCATCGGACGCCAGAATCCCTCATGCTTGAACGCCATGAGTTGGTCGTCCTTAATCAGCCGCTGGAAGGGTTCTTCAACGAGCTCCTCGCCATCCTCCAGGTAGTCGAAGATTTCCCTGCGGAAGATGAAGCCGCCGCCGTTGATCCAGAGATTGCAATCTCCGGTGGCACGCAGTCCGTCGACCTTTCCGCCGGCATCCATTTCGACGAGATGCAGACTGAAATTGGGCCTGGCGGCGACGAAGCAGGCGACCTTTCCGCTCTGCTTAAAAGCCTCGATCATCACCGGCAAGTCGACGTCAGAGAGTCCGTCGCTGTAATTGGCAAGGAACATCTCCTCGTCTTCAACATGCTGACGCACGGCAAACAGCCGTTCGCCGATATTGCGCCACACGCCGGTGTCGATCATCGTGACGCGCCAATCCTCCTCGGGATCGCCCAACGTTTCGACGTTGGTGCCGAAACCTGACACGACGCAGTCCGCATAGATGTGCGGCTGATAGTTGAGGAAGAATTCATTGATGACGTTGG
>JBAUOI010000245.1:0-2302 GCA_049579665.1 Methyloceanibacter sp. | reverse complement strand
TCGTCGCGACGAGGTTTGACCGCCAAGCGGCAAGTCGGTAGGTGTTTCGAGCGCCGGAGAGGTGGCCGAGTGGCTGAAGGCGGCGGTTTGCTAAACCGTTATACGGTCAAAAGCCGTATCGAGGGTTCGAATCCCTCCGTCTCCGCCAGTTGCATTGAGGGCCGTCAGGCAGATTTGCGCGCTGGCGACCGGGGCCGCTTGGTTCCTCGTCACAATGCGGCCGCAAGGGGAGGGATGATGACGAGAATGCCGCCACAAGATAGCCGGCGAGTCGATCCGCGGCTCGATCCGATCTTCGTCGAGAGGGAGCGAAACCGGTTCGCCGCCCGGGCTCTCGCATTTCTGATTCTCCTGAACGGCGCCGCCTCGCTCGTCATGCTTTCGATTCTGGCCAAGGCGCCGGAGTCGACGGTCGAGCCGAAATTCGCGACCGCGATGCTGTTCTTCGGCGGCGGCGCCGTTGCCGCGCTCTTGAGTTCGTTCCTCGCCTACATCAACCGCACCGTGGCAATGGAGGCGCCTCAGCGGGCGACCCTGCGGCAAGCGCTGCTGATCCTCGCCATTGTCGCCGTCATCGGCAGCGGCGCGTCCTTCATGATTGGGATCAACATGGTGGCGACGGCGGCGTCGGAGAGATCGAGTTCCCACCCGAAGGGGCCTAAGGAGCAGCCAGGGTCGAAGGATGAGCCAGCGCCAAAGAGCCAAGCCAGGCCGGAAGCGAAGCCGAGCGAGCGCGTGCAGAAACAGCAGCAGGAGCTATTTCCGGGCTTGATCGAGCTGCGCTGGGACGGTCTGCGGAGTTAGGGCGGCCCGGTAAACTGCCGCGTGAAGTCGTCCCAGAGTCGCCGGAGATCGGCGGTGAGTTCGTCCACCTTCTCGCCAACGACGGTCCAGTTCACCATGCGGCCGCCTTGCAGAGGATCCACTCTGGAATCGGCGACATAGGCGCCGCCGATGGTGAGCAGGGCCCCGATGATCATGCCAAAGATGAAACGCATCCCCGCCGCCCTCGCCAGACCGTCTCAATCATAAGCCGCAACGCAGCAAGTTGCTAGGCGCCGATCGTGCCCGAACGGCTTCGCTCACGCGCCGGAGCATCGGACGGGCAAATCCGCATCCTTTGATCCTGGTCAAGGTGGCCTCGGGCGGGTCGGCCAAGGTGCTGCCTGGAGAGGGGATAGACCATGGCAGCATCGCTCGAGCGCGAGGAATGGAAGGCTTTTTCCGATTTTATGGCGCTGGTCGCCTCGGGCTTGTGCGCGCTGGTCGGTCTGATCTTGACCGTGGCGGGCAAGGACCCCGTCATGCGGTTTCACGGCTGTCTTCTGCTCGCCGCCGCCGGACTCGCCTTCCTCTACATCCTCACGCAGGTCATCGAGAAAGCGGAGCCTAAGACCGAAGCCGGCTATTCCGACGGCGTGATCCGCGCCGGCGTGATCGCCACCGTGGTTTGGGGGCTTGCCGGGTTCCTCGTGGGTGACATCATCGCCTGGCAGCTCGCCTTTCCGGCGTTCAATCTCGATCTGCCATGGACGAGCTTTGGACGGTTGCGTCCGCTGCACACCTCAGCCGTCATCTTCGCCTTTGGCGGCAACGCGCTGATCGCCAGCTCCTTCTATGTCGTGCAGCGCACCAGCCGGGCGCGGCTCGCAGGGCGCTGGTCGCCGTGGTTCGTGTTCTGGGGCTACCAGCTGTTCATCGTGCTCGCGGCCACGGGCTATCTGCTCGGCGTCACCCAATCGAAGGAATATGCCGAGCCCGAATGGTACGTCGATCTCTGGCTCACCGCTGTCTGGGTCGTGTATTTCCTCGTCTTTGTCGGCACGCTCGCCAAGCGGCGCGAGCCGCACATCTACGTGGCGAACTGGTTCTATCTCGCCTTCATCGTCACCATCGCCATGCTGCACATCGTCAACAATCTGGCGGTGCCTGTCTCGCTGCTCGGCTCCAAGAGCTACGTGGTCTATTCTGGCGTGCAGGACGCCATGACGCAGTGGTGGTACGGCCACAACGCGGTCGGCTTCTTCCTCACCGCCGGCTTCCTCGGCATGATGTATTACTTCGTGCCTAAGCGCGCCGAGCGGCCGGTCTATTCCTACCGGCTGTCCATCGTGCATTTCTGGTCGCTGATCTTCCTCTATATCTGGGCCGGCCCGCATCATCTGCATTACACGGCACTGCCCGACTGGGCGCAGACGCTCGGCATGACGTTCTCGATCATGCTGTGGATGCCGTCCTGGGGCGGCATGATCAACGGCCTGATGACGCTGTCGGGCGCCTGGGACAAGCTCAGGACCGATCC
>JBAUOI010000244.1:0-15347 GCA_049579665.1 Methyloceanibacter sp. | reverse complement strand
GTCTGACGGCGGCTGGCGCGGCACCGCGCTCTCTGCGGCGGGCGGCGCGCTCGGCTCGGCGGCTTGCGGCCTGGCCTTATCGGCAGGCGAGTCAGCCTTTCCGCTCGACAAGAACGGGTTGAGGTCGAGACTGTCGAGCGCAAGCGCGGCCCGAATATGCGGCCGCGGCGACTGCAAGGTCACGACCGCCTGGCCTTGCCCGCTCGCATGTTCGAGCGCGAAGCGCGCATTGCTGATGGTGATCTCGTCCTTCTTCCAGGCAAGGTGACTGGCGAGCTCGCCGTCGCCGATCGCCGTCGACATTGCCGGCTTTTCGCGCATCCAGGCGAGCAGCGAGGGAATCGAGTGCGCCTTGGCGGACAGCTCGCCATCGCCCGAGAACTCAGGCCGCGTCACCACACTGCCGTCAAAGCGCGCGGCGATGGCCGGCGTATCGAGAGCCAGCACGAGCTTCGCCGGGCGCTTCTCGCGGAGATCGCCGACCGTGGTCAGCGTGATGTCGAAATCGACGGTCTCGCCCTTCCAGTCGAACTTGCCGCGTCCAGTCAAAGGCTCGGCGAGCGTCGGCAGACTGAAATTGCCGGCGATTTTCTCGACGCGCTTCTCGGTGCCCTTGTCGTCGTAGACGATATTCACCGTGCCATCCTCGATGCGCACGTCGCGCAAACGAACGTCGCGTTGCGGCTTGTCGTTCGGCGCCTTTGCCGCGTTGGGGTTCTTTGGCTTATCCGGCTTGGGCCGGTCGTCGTCGCCCAGCCGCACCGTCAGCACCGGGCGCTCGAGCACGACGCGCTCGGAGTCGACTTGCCGGCTGAGCAGCTCCATCAGGCTGAGGTCGAGAACCAGGCGGCCGACCGAGAAGTCGGCCGTGCCGGCGCGCGCCTCCGGATCGACGAAGGTCGCATCGGTGATGACCACGCGGGGACCGGGGACGAAGAGAAGCGAGGTGCTCCCCTTGACTTCGAGCACGCGGCCAGTCTGCTCCTTGATGCGTGCGGCGACCCGGTCGCGCACCCAGTCGGCCGAAACGAGCAGATTGACGCCGATCAGAGCGAGCACCGCCACGCCGACGACGGTGCCGCCAATGATCAGCAAGAGCCTGGCGCGACTCCGCTTGGCGGGATCGGCCTTAAGGCTATCGGCCGGAGGCTTCGGTGGCGGCGCCTTGTGCTGCGCGTGCGGCACTGGCGTCTGGTGAGGCTGATTCGTCTGCATGGGACCCGGGGGGTTCGGTTCCCGACTCTATCCCGAGAAATAAGGTGAGAATAGGAATTGGCCAGGCCGCGCCGCTCACCGCACCAGGATGGCGTGATTGTCCCATTGAAAGCCGGACGATCGGCGCGCCAGATCACCGTTTGGATCGGCCGTGGCGAGCCACCCCTCGCCGCTCGTCAGCAGAAAATGTGCGCTTCTATGCGTCGGCGCGAGCCCGCAGCCATCATTGAGGTTTGAGGTGCCGAGAAAGCGCCGCCCGGCGACGTCCCAATAGGTGACGAGGCCGCCCTTGGGGGCGGAGGCCGCCACGATCGCCCCGGCACTGTCGGCGGCTACAGAGCCGACATAATTGCGCAGGCCAATCTGCGTCTCGGCCGGAGCCTCGACGATGACCGGCGTCTCGCCGCGGCGATGGAAGCCGACCAGCGCCGGCGCATCCTCTTCCGGCCCGCGATATTGGCAGCCGAACGCGATGACGTCGCCCGCCGCGATTGCCAGATGGCGGATCGACGGCTGATGCAAGGCGGGCGCGAGACGCTGCTCTTCGAGGAGATCGCCGGTTGCAAGATCGACATAAACCAAAGAGGGCTGCATGTCGGGGATATTCAGTTCGTCGTCGCCGCGATCGGGGTGCGTTTGGATGCCGCCATTGGCGATCACCATGGTGCGGCCATCGGCAAGCAGCGCGATGTCGTGCGGCTCCAAGCCATGCGCGGGGAACTCGCCGATCTGCTTGTAGCCGTCAGTCGCGTCGCGCACGCCGATCACGCCCGCGGCGCGCTCATAGTCGTTCTCGGTCGTGTAGAGCAGCCTGCCGTCGGCCGAGAACACGCCATGGCCGAAGAAGTGACGGTCGGGCTTGGCGGCGAACCAGACCGGGGGGCGCGAATCGAGAGGGATGGCGACGCCGAAGCGGCCGGGACGGCGCGCGAAAGCGACCCATTCGCGGCCGTCGGGCTTGAGCGTGATGTCGTGGCCGCGCTGCGGCAGCTCAATCGCCCGCACATCGCCGTTGAGGGTGAACAAGGCGGCGGAGAAATTGCCCCTGTCGTCCCGGCGCGCCGCGGCGAAGCATTCGTCGTCGAGCGCCGAGGCGCTTCCCGGCAAGGTCAGCATGGCGGCACTCGAAGCGAGGCTGAGCAGAAACGTGCGGCGGTCGAGGCTCATGGCTAGTCTCCATCCATGGCGTTGAAGCCGAAAGCGAGACCGGCGCCGCGCGAAATCATGTCGCCGGCGGTTTGCGCGGCGCCTTTCAAGGCGACGCGCAGGGCCTCGATCTTGGCGCGTGTATCCTCGTTGGTGACGACCTCTGCCATCGGCTGGTCGATAGCGCGCAAGACGCCGATGGCATGATCGAGGTCGAACAGGATCGAGTTTTCGACCCCGGGCGAATCCGACGCCACGACTTGCGCGAAGCCGCCTTGCGCGAAGACCGCCTTCACACCTTCGAGATTGCCGGCGGCATTGGCGAAGGTGAGACCACTCCGCCAGAACGCGGCAAGCTTCGGCTTGGCCTCGGCGGGGCTCGCTCCGAGCGGCTTGCCGAGCTTCTGGTCGCGCACCAGCTCGATGCCGGTGCTGAAGGTCTTGAAGAGGTCGAGCGTCACCTCTTTCGGGGCGTGGTAATAGGGATTGTCCGGAGTTGGACTGAGAAAGGCCTTCTCGTAGGTCGAACCCTCGCGCCACCCCTCGACCACCAGCTTGGCGATACGCTCAACGTTGGTCGCGGCACTCAGGGCGAAATCGCAGCGGAAAGCGCCCCCGCCGCCGAGTACGGGAAGCGGCTCCTGGCCGTCCTCGACGGTCGGCGCTTTGGCAAGCGTTTCGGCGCCGTCGCCGTAAAGCAGATATTCGAGCGCGGGCAATCCCTGGAGCGCGACGCTCTTGCCGGCAAGCTGGTCGGGCTCGGTCACCGACCCATCATGCTTGGCGAGGGCATCTTGGATCTGCCGCAGGCCGAGCCCCTTGGGGTCGGGCCAGAAGAACAGACGCTCGAAGCGATGGTCCTGGATCACCGGGCCGAAGCGGATGATCTCAACCTTGCTCCAGGCGGCAACAGTGCCGGCGAACGAATTCTTGGCCTCCTCCAGCGTCGCGGCTGAAGGCTGCTGGCAAAGGGCGTCGACCTTTCCTTGGAGAGCGCCCGCGGCATCGGCGAACGCGGCGTAGCCGGGGCGAATCACCTCGGTGAGCGAGGCCTTGGCGATTGCGGCATGATCAGCCTCGGCCTGCGCTGTGGTTACACTCGCGCCAAGAATTGCAGCACCAACCAAGACCGCGAGGATGCTCCTTCCTCCCTTTGGGGAGAAATGGTGTCTGCCGCGATCGCATGTCATGAACGCATCCTCACAGCGAATTGACGAAAGCGACCAGCGCGGCGCGATCGGCCCTAGGCAGCTCGGCGAATTTATCGCGCGCGGCCTCGGCTTGGCCGCCATGCCAAAGGATCGCCTCGGTCACGTTACGCGCGCGCCCATCATGCAGAAACAGCGTGTGCCCGCTCACCGTCTCGGTGAGCCCCACGCCCCAGAGCGGCGGCGTGCGCCACTCGCGCCCCGTGGCAGCGCCCTCAGGCCGATGGTCGGCAAGCCCTTCGCCCATGTCGTGGAGCAGCATATCGGTGTAAGGCCAGATCAGCTGATGCGACAAATGCGGTTGGCCTTGCACCTCACCGGTGACGAATTTCGGATTGTGGCAGCTCGCGCAGCCGCTCCGGTAGAAGATCTGCTTGCCCTTCAACACCTCCGGGTCGTCCGGCTTACGCCGCGCGGGCACCGCGAGGTTCTGCGAATAGAACGTCACCAGTTTGAACAGCTCATCGCCCACCTCGACATTCTGATAGTTCGGCGAGTTGCCGCTTGGCGCATTGAGGCAATCGGGCTGCTTCTCGGTGCAATCGCCGGAGCCCGCGGGGATCATGGTCGAGGAAATGCCGATATCGCCGTTGAAGGCCTCGGCCGCCTGCTGGGCGATGGTGGGGATGCCGGCCTTCCAGCCGAAGCGACCGAGCATGACCTTGTCGTGCTCGCGCGACCAGACCTGGTTCGGCTTCCCCGAGATGCCGTCATTGTTTGCGGCCTCGGACTGAGCGAGAGCGAGGATCTGCTCCTCCGGCACGGCTTCGAGCAAACCGAGCCCGATCATCGGCGGGGCGACGCGCGGCGAGATCATGACATCGGGGCTGATCGGACCATAGCCGAGGTCGGTCAGCGAATAATGCGGCGCGCGGAGCGAGGAGGTCTCGCCGCCGGCCAGTTTCACCATCTCTTCCGTGTAATCGATCTTGAGCTTGCCTTCGGCGTTGAGGCCCTGGATCGAGCGATCCTGAAGTTGGCCGCCATAAGTCGGCTCGGGCAGCGAGTTCGCGCGGTGCACCTCGAGGATTGCCTTTTCCGCGTCGGTCGATGGCGGAACTGACAACCTGACCAGCATGGAGCCTGAATCGTCCGGCACGTCGGCCGAGAGCGGCGGATGACCCCGTCCGTCTTTCAGGTGGCAGTTCTGGCAGGCGCGGGAATTGAACAGTGGCCCGAGACCGTCGGAGGCGTCGGTGGAGGACGGCGCCGACACCCAATTCTTGCGGAAGATCGCATTGCCGATCTTGAAGTTGAGCTCGCGCTTGAACTCCATATTGCCGGAAGACAAGGAGAAGGCGTTGGCGGTGTTGGTCGAGCCGCGCGAGGTGGCCCCGCCGCCAGGCTTGTCCTCACCGGCTTCGGGCTTGCTGAAGTCAGACGCCGGCGCGAGCAGAGTCTGCATAGCGGCGTCGGCTCCCTCGCCGTAGCTTTGCAGAACGCCGGCGAGCAGAGGCAGAGCCGCCCCAAAAGCGATTGCCCCGCCGAGACAGGCACGGCGTGCCCGCCTCGATGGAGCTCTCAGGGACGACTCGGTTACGCGATCGCGAGACTTGGAATTTTGTGAGCGCACTCGTCCTTCGTCAGAAGCTGATGCTGGTGCGTGCCCCCACAACCGTTGCGTCTTTCTGGCCAGCCACGTTGCCGCCGGGCTGGAAGATATATTGGAAATCAGGCTGGATCGACAGACCGTCATTGATCTGGAAGGTGTAGCAGATCTCGATCAACGCCTCGTAATTGCGCGCCACCGGCTCACCGAAATCGACATCGAAGGCTGAGACCTGGTTAGAGATGTTGGTATAGGCGAAGCCCACGGCGAACGCGTCATTTGGGCGATTGCGTAAGAAGCCGGTGAAGGTCAGTCCGCCGTCGAAATACCAATCGATGAGGTTGCGGTCTTCCGGCGCGCCGATGACGCGAGCGAACAGCGCCACGCCTTGCGGGTCTTCGCTGCCCGGCACGCGCCAGATCAACTGATCGATGATGCCGTAAAGGCCCCAATCGTTATCGAGCGGCTTGCCCGGCTCGCCGGTGACGGCGATCAGCGCACCGCCCGAATCGAAGCGTTGATGCTCGAACGTGCCGAAGTGATTCCAGCCGCCGACCTTGACGGCGCCGGGAAGCCTGCCCTCCTGATTGTAGCGATAGACGCCTTCGACCATCAGCAGCGGGTCGTCGTCGAGCTCGAAGTCGAGGCCGTGATCGTTGCAGCGCTGCGGATCGCCGCCGGCCTTGTTGCATTCCGGGGCGGGATCGCCGTTATAGACGCCGACCAGGAGGCCCATCTTGTCGTTCGGCGTAATGGCGACGCGCACGCCGGGCGTGGCCAGAGGATAAGCAGGTCCGCCGTTCGGCAGGTCGGCGGCGGTAATCGACGGCCAGCCCCAGGTGCCGTTGATGAAATAGCCGCCGCCGTCGCTGAGGATGAACTCCTCGTCGGCCGCGAGCTGCCCGAATCTCACCGTGAGCTTGTCCTTGACAATGGTCTGCTCGAGCCAGAGCTCGAAGAGACGGGTCGCATCGACCGCTTCAAGGCTGGTGACCGGCATTAGGCTGCCGATATTCGCCGCGGTGATTGAATTGCCGTGAATCTGATAGCCGTTGGTGTGGAAGCAAAGGCCTTTCCACAGTCCAAGCTTGTTCATGTCCGCATTGACGTAAAGCTCGAGCACGCCCTGGTACTCGCCGCCCTGATCGAAGCCGCCCCAATTGTAGAACGGCTCGGCGTAGTAAGCGCCGCCGACGCCGATGCCGGATTTGGCGAGCGCCGCCCGCGTTCCACCCACGTCGAATTTGAAGGCGACCTCCTCGGGGATGCCGTTAGGGGTCTCGGGCACATCGCAATTGGCTTTGGCTGCAATCGGGACCAAAAAGCTCATAAGCATCGCGGCGGCGAGCGTCGTCAGTCCCGCGCGCGCGCGCCAAAGCCGGGTGCCGCAATGCGTCTCCGGCAAATACGTGTCGCTGATAGGCATACTTCCCTCCGAAGCAGGTTGACCGCGATCGCGTGTCAAAGCTTTCGGAATGTCCCGGAGGGAAAGACCGACAACGCCCGAGCAACCCCGCTCGAGCATCAGCCCTGGCACGGCCGAAGGCAGGTCTCCTGGCTCGCGGGTCTTAGTCTGCTGTCCGACCTTCCCAGTTTCCCAGTGGTCTACGCTGGCAGCAGGCTCACCGCTTACAGTTGCGGGGGCAGCCACGGCTTCGACGCGATCGAGGCGTCTACCGTGTTCCCTTTTGATCCTCTCCGAGGAACTCTTCGAGGAACCTTCGACATCGTGACGGTGCAGCACCGTCCGGACACTGTCGATCGGCGTAAGAAGCAGGCGCCGGCTTATAGACAGTCGTCTTGCTAGGTCGCTCTCGGCGATCTGCGATCTGGTCATTCTCTTCAGCCCCCCGGCTTTCGTTCAGACTCGTTGCAGACTGTTATATTATAACGTTAGCGACCGGCAGTTTCTCCGTCAAATGCTTACTGCTATAATCATAATATGACATTTCATGCTAAAAGGTATGATCTTTTTTCCCCTAAGGCGTCTTTGTCCCCTCTTCGGCCCCTTTGTTCTCGGCCTGCACGGCAGACGGATTGTCGAGGCTGTCTGAGCCTTCGAACTCGATGGCCTTGAGATCGAGGGTCGCCACCGCGCGCTCGATCGACTTGGTCTGATCGAGCAGCGCATCGACGACCTTCTGCACGACGGCGTTGCCCGCCTCGTTCCCCTCGCCGATCATCTGATCGTAAGACTCGGTGGTCAGGGCGCGGAGATACATCGCGTTCATGGCGTCCATGGTCGCATCGAGCTTGGCGCGAACTTCGGCATCGACCTCGGGCGACTTGGCGCGCACGAGGTCCGAAACGCTCGCCCCCGCGACGATGGTGCGGTCGGCGCGGCGATAGGTGCCGAGATAGACGTTGCGGATGCCGAGCGCGTCGAAGAAATGCGAGGCATGGGTGTTGTCGGAGAAGCAATCGTGCTCCTCCTCGGGATCGTGGATCATCAGCCCGAGCTTCATGCGCTCGCCGGCGAGCTCGCCATAGGACAGACTGCCGAGACCGGTCATGATCGCGGTGAGGCCGGCCTCGTCGCTGCCACCTTCAATCGTCTTGCGCGCCTCACCGCCCGGCGCCCATTGCGCCGCCATCCAGGCAAGGTCGTCGACGAGGAGATCGGTCACGGCGCGGAGATATTGCGCGCGCCGCGCACAATTGCCGTTGGTGCACTTCTTGGTGTCGAAATCGCTCGCCGGACGCGCGCCGTTGCCGGGCCCGGTGCCGTTCAAATCCTGACCCCACAGCAGAAATTCGACGGCGTGATAGCCGGTCGCGACATTGGCTTCGACGCCGCCGGCCTCTTGCAGCTTCTCGGCCAGCAGCTCCTTGGTGATCTTGGAAGTGTCGAGCTTCTTGCCGCCGATGGTGAGCGAGGTATGCGCGATCACATTGGCGACGTAGAGCTCGTTCTCGGGGGATTCGCTGCCGTAGGCGGCGGCGACATAATCGATCAGCCCTTCGTCGAGCGGCCAGGCATTCACCTTGCCTTCCCAATCGTCGACGATGGCGTTGCCGAAGCGATAGGCCTCGGTCTGCATGTAGGGGATGCGGGCGGCGATCCAGGCGGCGCGCGCGGCGCGGAGATTGTCCTCGGTCGGCTTGGCGAGGAAGGCATCGACCGCGAGCTTCAGCGTCCTCGCCGTATCGACGGAGTCGGTGTAGCCGGCTTGCGCGATATCCGCATAAACCTTCAACACGTCCTTAGGCGCCGGATCAGCGGCGGCATGCGAGATCCCAAGCCCAGCGGTGAGACCAACGCAGAGAGTGACAGCGGCGAGACGCCCTGCCATCGACGATCGTCCTAGCATTTGCACCCCTTCTTGGCCGGGGCTCCTCCCCGGTCTTGGTGGGCAGACGTGCCCACGATCAAGAACGCCCAGCCCTTAGGAAATTACGGCGGCCCTCAGGCCGGAAGCCCTCGGGCCGCCGCAAGGTTGAGATGAGGAAACATCCGCGCTTTCGCTTGGACGTTTCAGACATCCGGGCTGGGCAGCCGGATGCCTTGTCAAAACCCTAGCGCAGCGGCTAACATGCATAAAGTGAACTCTTTTCAGCGGAATTATTGCAAGCCATGCACCTCAGGGAAGTCGACGCCAATCTCCTGGTGACGCTCGATGCGTTGCTGGTCGACGCCAGCGTCACCCGCGCCGCCGACCGGCTCGGGCGGAGCGCCTCGGCGATCAGCCATGCGCTGGCCAAACTCCGCGAAATCTTCGCCGACGAGCTATTCGTGCGCGCCGGCCAAAAGCTGGTGCCGACCGCCAAGGCGATGGAGCTCGCGCCCACCGTCCACGTCATCCTTGCCGGCATGGAGAGCCTGCTCCGGCCCAGCAAGCCGTTCGACCCATCCGATTCGATGCGCGATTTCGCCGTGGCGTCGAGCGAAGCGGGCGAGCTCATGCTGCTCCAGCCGCTCCGCCAGCGCTTGCGGCCTCGGGCGCCGAGCGTGCGCGTGGATTGGACGCTGTCGCATCGCGAGGGCAATATCGACGCGCTGCGCAACGGGCGCTGCCATTTCGTCATCGACATCGAGGGCGATCTCTCGCCGGCGCCCGACATCCGCGTGCTCAAGCTGCTCGACGACGCGCTCGTCACGCTCGCACGGCAGAACCACCCTCTGGCGAAGCGCAAGGCGAAGGCCGAGCTGTTCGCCGCCTCGGATCATATCGAAGTCAATTCGCTGCCGGCGATCGAGTTCATCGACCGGGAGCTTGGCGCCGACAAGCTTGGCTGCAACGTCGCTTCGCGCGTGTCGTCGGTGCTGGTCGGGCTGCTGCTGGCGTTGAACAGCGATACGCTCCTCACGCTGCCTGCATCGTTGGGATCGATCCTCGAGCGGCAGTTCGGACTCGTCCGCATTCAACAGCCCTTCGATCCGATCGCCTTCCCGTTAAGGCTAATGTGGCATTCAAGCTACGACCGCGACGAATGCCATGAATGGGTGCGCGGAGAGTTTGCTAATCTCGCGCGCGAAATGGAAAGCGCGCGTTGAGAGAATTGTTTTCCGCCTCTGTGCTCGGCGTTGCCGCCGCGCTCTGGCTCAGCGCGCCGGCGCTTGCCGCCGATCCCACCGATCTCGAAAGCAAACTCACCATCAGCATCGGCGGCGTCGAGAGGACGCTCTCGCTCGGGGACGCCAAGGCGGCGCTCAATATCCCGTCGGTGAGCCTCGCACTGATCGATCAGGACAGCATCGCCTTTGCGCGTGCCTATGGCGAAAACGCCACGCCCAACACGCTGTATCAGGCCGCCTCGCTGTCGAAATTCGTGGCGGCGGTCGGCGCCATGCGTCTCGTCGATCAGAAGACGCTCGCCCTCGACGAGGACGTCAACGCCAAGCTCACCTCGTGGAAGGTGCCGAGCAACGGCTTCGACAAGACGCACCCGGTCACCTTGCGTGGACTGCTGAGCATGACCGCGGGCATCGGCGTGCCGGGCTTTCTCGGCTATGCGGTTGACGCGCCGCTGCCCAACCTCACGCAGATCCTCTACGGCGTGCCGCCGGCCAACTCGCCGCCGATCACGGTTATCGCCGAGCCGGGCAGCAAATATGCCTATTCCGGCGCGAGCTACGAGATCGCCGAAGCGCTGATGATCGACACCGCGCAAGCGCCCTTCCCCGATCTCATGGATAGGCTGGTGCTGAAGCCGGCCGGGATGCGCAACAGCTCGTTCGCCCAGCCTTTGCCGCGCGAGCGCGAAACCCAAGCCGTGATGGGGCATTTCGCCGACGGCAAGGAGGTTCTCGGCGGCTGGCACGTGTTTCCCGAGCATGCCGCGGCGGGTCTCTGGTCGACACCGACCGATCTCGCCAATCTTCTGCTGGCGATCTCCCGGGCTTGGCGAGGTGCAAGCAGCCTGTTTCTCAAGCCCGAGACGGTGCGCGAGATGCTGACCCCGCAAAATGGCGGCCCTTATGGCCTCGGCGCGGCGATCGCCACCTCCAACGGATCGCTCATCGTCATGAAGCGGGGCCAGAATATCGGCTATCAGGCCTATCTGATCCTGCTCCCCGGCGAGGGCCAGGGCATGGTGGTGATGACCAATTCGGACAACGGCTCGATCCTGGCGGAAGCCTTGATCCGCCGCGCCGCGGAAGCTTACGGCTGGCCGAAAATCGGACGCCTCGAAGATTAAATTTCTCGCTGACCTGGATCAGCCGACCCCACCCTCTGGCTTCCGTCACAATGCTCGATTACGATGGGCCAATCCCGTCTGCCGAGAACGGGTCCCCGGAGGACGTCAATGCCCACTTGGTTTCGCGCCGGCATGTTTGCCGCGCTGTTTGTTTTCGCCACCACCCCTTCCCCCGCAGCAGAGAAACCTTTTCAAGACGAGGCGCTCAACGACGCCGCGATCACGCTCGAAGCCGACCTCAAGGATGAGGCCGGCACCGTCGAGAAGCCGCTCCTCAAGCTGCAGCAAGAGGCTGACGCGCTCATCAAGAGCCAAGACCTCGCCGGCGCCGCCGACATCTATGTGCAGATCGTCACGGTCGAGCCGAACGACGCCAAGGCTTGGCGCCGGCTCGCCGATCTCTGGCTGCTCATTCCCGCCAGCGAGGAGGATGACGGCTCGACGAGCGTCGAGCGGGCGCGGACGGCGGCCTATATCGCCTATCAGCGTTCGACCACGCCAGACGATGAGTCGGCGTCGCTCGTCACGCTCGCCAATGCTTTCGCCAAGCGCGAGGAATGGCGTTCGGCGTTGAACGCGCTGAAGCTCGCGCTCACGCTGCACGGCTCGCCCGAGCTTCAGGCGCAATACACGGCGCTGCGCGAGAAATACGGCTTCCGCGTTTCCAATTTCAGCGTCGATTCCGACGCGGCGTCGCCGCGCGCCTGCTTCCAATTCAGCGAGACCTTGCCGAAGCGCACCGACTTCTCTCCGTTCGTCTCGGTCGTGGGCCAGGACAAGCCGGCGCTCTCGGTCGACGAGCAGCAAATCTGCGTCGAGGGGCTGAAGCACGGCGAGAGTTACGCCATCACGCTGCGCGCCGGCTTGCCGTCGACGGTCGGCGAAGACCTGCTCAAGGACGCCGCGTTCAATATCTATGTGCGCGACAGAAGCCCGTCGGTCAGGCTCTCGGGCAAGGCCTATGTGCTGCCGCGCACCGGTCAGCAGGGCATCCCGCTCATCACCGTCAACACCGACCTCGTCAAGGTGACCATCTACCGGATCGGCGACCGGGCGCTGATCGACAACGTGCTCGGCTACGAGTTCGAGCGCAATCTGTACAGCTACAGTCTCGACGAGATCGCCGACCAGAAGGGCGAGAAGGTCTGGACTGGCGAGCTCAAGGTCGAGAAAGAGCTCAACCAGGAGATCACCACCGCCTTCCCGATCATGGACGCGGTGCCGGAGATGCAGCCCGGTGTCTATCTGCTCGCGGCGCGGCCGGCCAATATCGCCGGCGACGACTATGGCGAGCGGACCACGCAATGGTTCATTGTTTCCGATCTCGGCTTGACCGCCTATTCGGGCACTGACGGCATCCATGCCTATGTCAATTCGCTCGCATCCACCGATCCGCTGAAAGAGGTCGAGATCAGGCTGCTGGCGCGCAACAACGAGGTGCTCGCCACCAAGAAGACCGACGCCAATGGCGCTGTGACCTTCGAGCCCGGCCTGGCGCGCGGCGAAGGCGGGCTTGCGCCAGCTCTGTTGATCGCCTCTGGCGACGGCGGCGACTATGCCTTCCTCAATCTCACACAATCGGCCTTCGACTTGACCGACCGCGGCGTCGCCGGGCGCGACGTGCCGAAGGGGTTCGATGCCTTCGTGTTCACCGAGCGCGGCGTCTACCGCACCGGCGAGACGGTGCATGTGACGACGCTGCTGCGCGACGCGGCGGGCATCGCCGTTCCCAGCGTCGATCTCACCATGGTGGTGACGCGGCCCGATGGGGTTGAATATCGCCGTACCGTCGTGCCCGACCAGGGCATCGGCGGGCGCTCGCTCGACGTGCCGATCATCTCTTCGGCGCAGACCGGAACCTGGCGCGTCGCCGTCTATTCAGACCCGAAAGCGGCTTCGGTCGGCGAGGCGACGTTCCTGGTCGAAGATTATGTGCCGGATCGGCTCGAATTCGAGCTCAACAGCAAGGCCACTTCGATCTCGCCGAAATCCCCCGCCGAGATCTTGCTCGATGGCCGCTTCCTCTACGGCGCTCCGGCCGCGGGGCTCGATATCGAAGGCGAGGTGAATATCGCCAAGGCGACCGAGCGCACGGGCTATCCGGGCTACTCGTTCGGTCTCGATGCCGCCGACCAGGCGGAGCAGGACGAAGACGTCGGCACCGAGAGCATTCCGCTTGCCGACCTGCCGCAGACCAACGAGGCCGGCGAGGCGACCTTCACGGTCGCGCTCGACAAGGTGCCGGCATCGAGCAAGCCGCTCGAAGCCAATATCGTCGTGCGGCTTGCCGAGCCGGGCGGCCGTGCCGTCGAGCGCAAGCTCACGCTGCCGATCGAGCCGAAAGCCAACATGATCGGCGTCAAGCCGCTCTTCTCAGGCCGCTCGCTCAGCGATAACGACACCGCGAATTTCGACGTGGTCATGGTCGCGCCCGACGGCAAGCAGATGGCGGCGACTGGCCTCAAATGGCAGCTGCTCAGCGTCGAGTCGAAATATCAGTGGTATCGCTCCAACGGTTATTGGAGCTACGAGCCGCTCTAGGTGACGCGCCGCGTCGCCGACGGCACGCTCGATGTGACCGCCGACAAGCCGGGCAGCATCTCGGTGCCGGTCACCTGGGGCCGCTACCGGCTCGAAATCGGCAGCGCCGACCCGGTTGGGCCCGAAACCACCATCGGCTTCGATTCCGGCTGGTACGCGGAATCTTCTTCGGACACGCCTGACCTGCTCGAGATCGCGCTGGACAAGCCCGAATATAAGCCGGGCGATGCCATGACCGTCGCCGTGACCGCGCGCAGCGCCGGCAAGGTGACGCTGTCGGTGATCGGCGACAGGCTGCTCACCCAGACCACGACCGACGTCGAGCCGGGGCTGGTCAAGCTGCCGCTGACCGTCGGCGACGACTGGGGCACCGGCGCCTATGTGCTTGCCACGCTCAGGCGGCCGCTCGACGCGGCTGAGAAGCGCATGCCGGGCCGCGCCATCGGCGTGCAATGGTTCAGCATCGACAAGGCGGCGCACACGATCGGCGTGGCGCTCGACCTGCCGGCGCTGATCCGCCCCGAAACGACGCTCCGCATTCCCGTCAAGCTAGCGGGACTCGGCGCGGGCGAAGAGGCGCGCATCGTCGTCTCGGCGGTCGATGTCGGCATCCTCAATCTCACCAATTACAAGGCGCCCGACCCCGACGGTTATTATCTCGGGCAGCGCAAGCTCTCGGCGGAGGTCCGCGATCTTTACGGCCAACTGATCGACGGCATGCAGGGCACCAAGGGCGAGATCCGCTCGGGCGGCGATTCCGGCGAAGGCGAATTGCAGGGAAGTCCGCCGGTGCAGCCGCCGCTTGCTTTCTATTCAGGCATCGTCACGGTCGGACCCGACGGCACGGCCGAAGTGAACTTCGACATCCCCGCCTTCTCCGGAACGGTGCGGGTGATGGCGGTTGCCTGGAGCAAGGACAAGACCGGCCATGCCTCGGGCGATGTCGTGGTGCGCGATCCCGTCGTGGTCACAGCCACGCTGCCGCGCTTTTTACTGATGGGCGACAAGAGCACGCTTCGTCTCGATCTCGACAATGTCGAGGGCGCGACCGGCGACTACAAGATCGCCGTCGCCGCCGACGGGCCTTTGAGCGTCGAAGGCGGCGACCAGACGCTCACCCTCGACGCCAAGAAACGCGGGGCGGTGACGCTTCCCGTCTCGGCAACCGGGGTCGGCACTGGGCTCGTCGCTTTGACGGTGAGCGGGCCCGAAGGCTTCAAGCTCGCGCGCGAATATCCGCTCTCGGTGCGACCAGCGACGCAGATCCTTGCGCGCCGCACGGTCAAGCCGCTCGAACCCGGCCAGAGCATCACCGTCTCCAGCGATGTGTTCGCCGATCTCGTCCCCGGCACCGGCAAGGTGTCGCTCTCGGTGACGCCCACCGCCGCGCTCGACGTGGCGACGTTGCTGGCCGCGCTCGACCGCTATCCGCTCGGCTGCACCGAGCAGATCGTGAGCCGCGCGCTGCCGCTGCTCTATGTCAACGAGCTGTCGCTCGACGCGCAGCTCGCGGTCGATACCGGCGTGGACGAGCGAATCGCCAAGGCGATCGAGATCGTGCTGGCAAGGCAAGGCTCGGAAGGCGCGTTCGGGCTGTGGTCGCCCGGAGGCGACGACGCCTGGCTCGACTCCTATGTGACGGATTTCCTCACCAGAGCGCGCGCACGCGGCTTCTCCGTCTCCGACGATCAGTTCAAGCTCGCGCTCAACCGTCTGCGCAATTATGTGAGCACCGCGCCCGACGTCTCGACCGACGGCGGGCTTCCGCTCGCTTACGCGCTCTACGTGCTGGCGCGGAACGGCATGGCGCCGGTGGGAGACCTGCGCTACATCGCCGACGTCAAGCTGAACGATCTGGCGACGCCGACGGCCAAAGCGGAGATCGGCGCCGCGCTCGCCATGCTGGGCGACCGCGTCAGGTCGGAGAAGGCGTTCCAGGCCGCGCTCGGCGCGCTGCCCGCCGATCCCCGATTCGAGGGCGGTCGCGTCGATTACGGCTCGCCGCTGAGCGATGCGGCGGCCGTGGTCACCTTGGCGGCCGAAGGCGA
>JBAUOI010000243.1:0-2735 GCA_049579665.1 Methyloceanibacter sp. | reverse complement strand
GAGCAAACGCGCACGGAACTAGTCTGGAAAGCGTCGATGACGAGCGCCTACCGATCTGCATCTTTTCCGACGGCACTCGAATAGAGCGGCCGACGGTGATCGCGGCCAAGCTCATGCGCATACCTTGAGTTGAGTGCGCTCCGCAAAGCGCTGGAAGGTTGCTCGAATGATCGCCGTGCGTTGCCAAGTACCCTACGTCGGTTTCTGACACTTAGCGGACATGCACGTCGGCCAATCGCAGGTCTGCTTTTGACCCAAAGCGGAAGTGGTCATCTCGTTGGTGCCACGGTGGGGCGACGCGCGACCGTGCGAGTGATTTCTTCTACTTGAGAGGCCACGCGCCGCGAGTGATGGTGGGCCAAAAAGTCATCGATGTAACGGGTGACATTAAAAACAGCCTTGTCCCACGCACCGCGTATGGTCCGAAAGCGTGCCCAAGGTAAGCGCGGCAGTCCAGCTCGCACTGGCGTTACGTGAAGGAGGAAGCCTTCCCCCCTTTTTTCTCCTTCAATGCGGTAACCGCGATGGTGAGCTTGGTGCCGCGAAGACACTAGCCTCATAAGCTGCAAACACCTGGACCCCCGATAATATTCAATGCTGCATTCAATACTGCGCTTGCGGGCTACCTTGCTGTTGCTCTGGGCCAGCCTTCCGACCAGAGAAGCCCCGAGCCATTCCCGTGAAGTCAAAGCCACGGCAGCCAGTGACAAAATGGCCACCAGCGTCGCCCCTGTTGACTGGATTTGGCGAAGATCGTCGTGCTACTCCCGTCCGTCGGCTTAGAGTTGTGGTCTTGTTGGGCAGGGCTATGCCCTCGATGCACCCCAGGCCCCCGGAATATTCGATATGACCACCGCGGCATACGACGTGATCGTTGCCGAGCTGCCCGCTCTGCTGCCGCGCCTCTGGCGGTATGGTCTAGTTCTCGCTCGCGATCCGGCTGTTGCCGAAGATCTGGTTCAGGCGACTTGCGTGAGAGCGCTGGAGCGGTCGTCGCAATTTACGCTTGGGACGCGACTCGACCGCTGGCTCTTCACGATCTTGCGTTCCATCTGGATTAACCAACTGCGCGCTCAGCGAATTCGCACCGGGCAGGGTCTGGTCGACGCTGACAAGGTGCTCGTTACTGACGGCGAGCAAGAGATGGAAACGAATATCTTGGCCGGTCAGGTGTTAAAGCAGGCGCTGGAACTGCCGGAGGCCCAACGAGAGGCTCTGTTACTTGTGTGCGTTGAGGGGCTTACCTATCAAGAGGCTGCTGACGTCCTGAACGTGCCCATAGGAACCGTCATGAGCCGGTTGGCTGCAGCGCGGCTGAAGCTGAGCGCCTTGCAGATGCCTTCGGCTGAGAACGGCAACCACGAAGTGAGCTAACGATGCCCGGACCGACCAACATCGATACCAACATCGATAATGACGCTTTGCTGGTCGCCTACCTCGACGGTGAGCTTAAG
The DNA here is from genome assembly GCA_049579665.1 of Methyloceanibacter sp. Classification (GTDB taxonomy): domain Bacteria; phylum Pseudomonadota; class Alphaproteobacteria; order Rhizobiales; family Methyloligellaceae; genus Methyloceanibacter. The sequence goes on along the minus strand of JBAUOI010000243.1, from coordinate 1,281 downwards.
CCAGAAGCTCGTCAGGAGCTGGAGCACCGACTCGGCACCGACGCTTACCTTCGTGACCGGCTGGGAGTTCTTGCCGAAGGCGGCAGGCAAATTCGGAGTTCTTTCGACTCGCTGCTTGAGTCCTCGCCACGTGCGCGACTGGATGCCGTCTTTGCGGCTGCTTTGGCCAAGGCGCCAAGGCACCGGGCGCGCCGGTATCGCGAAATGCTGCTCGCCGCGGCAGCCGCGCTTCTGCTTCTCATCTGCGGGGGCGTGGCGGGATATTTCATTGCCAAGGCGCCGGGCGAGCTTTTCGAAGCGGCCGACGCGTTCGAGGAGCAATGGATTGACGCCGTGGCCGGTCAGTTGTCGCTTTACGACGCGTCCTCCGTCGCCGCGATAAAGGTCGATAGCGCCGAACAACAAGCGCAACTCACCAAACTTGGAAAAATTCTCAAGCTCGATCTCTCAGCGCCAAAAGTCGAGGTAGAGGGACTTACCCTCAAACGCGCCGAGCTTTTGCACTTTCAGGGGCACGAGGTGGCCGAGTTTCTCTACGCAAGCAAGACGCATGGTCCCGTCGCGTTGTGCATCGTAGTGAAGCCTGGCGGCGAGGGCGAGGGCGACGTCGAAAGCCGGGACGGCCTGAACTTGGTGTATTGGGCAGCTTCAGGCCGTCGCTTTCTCCTGATTGGGGGCGCACCGCCGGAGCGAATTGAGGCCCTCGCTGATGCAGCTGCCGACCGCTTCGGCTCATGAGTCCGAGGCCGGGCCCTCATGTCTGCTCATGGCACTAAACGGACATGCCTACCGAGCCGAGTGATGTCTGCTGTTGGGGGAAGACCGGACCCATCGCAGACGCGCCTTTACTTCCGCTAATAACCCAAAGCGGACGTGCCGTAGACGCAGAAAATTGTCGCGGCTGCCGTATCGTCAAGTTCGCTGATCAGTCGAAACCAGAGCATTGGCGAGACCCCAGTTGTCGGGTTCGACGCGACGAATTTTAGAGCGCGCCGAGCTGTCGAAACAGATTGTACCGATCGTATTCGACCCAATCTTCCGCGAGCTTCTCGTCCTCAAACCGGCCGATTATGATCACGGTCCACTTCGCCTTGCGGCCGGTTGCGGGAATTCCCTCCCACTCCTTACGTTGCGTGGCATGCCAGGTTCCCCGCCACACGCCTTTGTCGCCTGCGAAGAAGAGGTCGTTCAAGGTGTAGCCGGCGTCGGGAAAGGCGTCGAAGAAGTTTGCCATCGCCTCTCGCCAAGCTTCCCGCCCATGTAAGCTGCGGTCACCTAGCC
>JBAUOI010000242.1:0-2073 GCA_049579665.1 Methyloceanibacter sp. | reverse complement strand
CATCAGCGCCGCACCCCACTCGCCGCCGACGCCGAAGCCCTGAGCGAAGCGCAGCATGACGAGCAGAGTCGGTGCCCCAGATGCCGATCGAGGCGTAGCCGGGAAGCAGGCCCATCAGCACCGTCGCCGCGCCCATCAGCAGCAGCGAGTAGACCAGCATCGGCTTGCGGCCGATCTTGTCGCCGTAATGGGCGAAGACTGCGCCGCCCAAGGGCCTGGCGATGAACCCGACGGAGAACGAAGCGAATGCGGCGAGCGTCCCGGTCACCGAATCGAAGGACGGGAAGAAGACCTCGTTGAAGACCAGGGCCGCGGCGGTGCCGAAGATGAAGAAGTCGTACCACTCGATGGTCGTGCCGATGAGGCTGGCAAAGGCCACCTTGCGTGATGAGCTCAGGGACGGCCCACTGCGGTCGCTGTTGGCCATACGGGGTCAACGCAATTCTATTTTGCCCTTGAATCTGCCACCGGAGAGAGTGTCCGTCAGACTCTCGTACGTGTACGTGCCGCCGCCACTTGCGCCTTCGTATTTGCCGGTGCCTCCGGTCCACGTGTAGAGGTATTCCTTGAGGTGCGAACCCTCCTCAAAGGATTGGTAAAGCTTGTCTCCATCTTTGTAATTGCTGATGCAAGTACCGCTGCCCTTCCAACTCCCGTCGGGCATGAACTCGTACTTTCCCACACATTCATGTGGGCGGCTCGGTGCGGCGGGGTCGTTGTTGATGCAGATGCATCGGCCAGCGTATTCGACCAGCTTGTGTCCCTTCTCAGGCTCAGACTCGTTCCATTTGTCGGTCGCGCATGCGACGGTGCCCGCTTCGTTGATGGTCTGTCCGGCGCTTGCCGCTCCACTGCCAAGAATAAGCAGCGCAAAAGGCACGGCTATGAATCGTTGCTTGTGGTTCATGGTGATGCCCTTCCTCGCAATTCCGTCGGTCTTAGACTCGATGGTCAGTGACGTGGAAGCATTCCGCCTTGAACGAACGCCCTCGGCGTCATGACCACCCGGGGGAAGCGTGTCAGACCGTGCCGGTCGGTCCTAGTATGTTACAGTTTCAAGCACCAACCCGATGCTGGCGTTAGAGCAGCTTCAGCAGAGTTCCAATCACCGCTATACACAGGAGCAGGAGAAAGGGCTCCAAGACCCCTATCGCCCACGGGTCATCGTTCACCCAATTCTTCATCAGTCGCCGCATCGCGAACCTCCATGATCGAAGGACTGCCGGCCGGCCTCTCCGGTTGAGCGACCGGCCGGTGTGCGTATCGCGGCCTACGGCCCACGATGCGTTCCTGACTGTGTCTGCCCCGGTGGGCACACGGCCGCCCCGCACCACTTGTCGGGTCCGCCCCCGCCCGCGACGGCGATGCTCGAAATCGGCGCTATGGTTGCGGTGCCGATGGTTATCGCTGCTACTGCGAGCACGATTGCTAGCGACGTTTTCATGGCTGCGCTCCTTTCCGGACCGTCCAGGACAACGGACGATCATTCCCTGAAGCGTGACAGGCCATGCCCGCGCGTCCTAGTATGTAACAGTATGAAACTACACCCCGATATTGGCGGGGGTGGCGCTTTCTCGGCACGTTTGGAGTTGGAACGTGACGGAAATTCAGCTCAAACACTGGACCGAATCCGACCAGGAGGCCATTGGTCACCAACTGGACCGCATTCTACACAGCGGCCCGTTTCACCAGTCGCAGCGCCGGCAACGGTTCTTGGAGTACCTCGTCAACGAAACTCTGGCCGGTCGCGGTGAGCGGCTGAAGGGCTACAACGTTGCTCTGGAGGTCTTCCATCGTCCCGAGACGTTTGACCCTACGGTCGACCCCCTCGTGCGCGTCGAGGCCGCGCGCCTGCGTGAAAAGCTTCGCGAATATTACGGAACCGACGGCCAGGGCGATCCTATTTACATCGACCTACCGAAGGTCACATACACACCGCAAATCGAGTTTCGACAGCCTACAACACCCGGTCCTCGGCCAGATCGACCGAACGCGACAACTGCAGAACTCTCGCAAGGCCCTGCTGCCTCTCAGCCCCCTTCTCGCAAGACGCCTGTAGGATTCCTCGTCGCC
>JBAUOI010000241.1:0-1667 GCA_049579665.1 Methyloceanibacter sp. | reverse complement strand
GGCCGAAATCGAGCGGCGTCTCCTGGCGGATCGCCTTCGGCACGGTTTCCGAGATCAGCTCTTCGAGGCTAGAAGCACCCACCGTGCGCAGCATCTCCGCCATCTCTTCGGGAGATGGCCCGATATGACGACGGTTGGCGAAGTCGTAGGGCTCGTAACTGTCAGAGGAGGTCATCAATACACCGCTCATTCAATGAGCTTCTTGTCGGCAACCTCGTCCATGAGACCATCCATCGCTTTGGTGTCCTCGAGCCGGAGCTTAAAGAACCAACCTGCGCCTTGCGGATCCGCATTGACAACCGCGGGATCCTCGACGATGGCTTGGTTTACCTCGACCACCTCGCCAGCGAGCGGCGCGAAGACCTCGGAGGCCGCCTTCACGGATTCGACGACTGCCGCGCCATCGCCTTTCGCGAGCGTGACGCCCACCTCAGGCAACTGGACGAAAACGATGTCGCCAAGCAGCGTCGTCGCGTGCTCGGTGATACCCACCGTGGCGATGTCCCCTTCGAGCTTAAGCCACTCGTGCTCTTTTGTGTATTTCAGCAAATGCGTCCTCCTGGTGGGAACTCAGCCGCGCTTGTACTTCGGCACAATGAACGGAAGCGCCGTGACGGCGATAGGCAGGCGATTGCCGCGCACCTCGGCGAAGACCCTTGTTCCGGGCACCGCAGGCGCGGCGGCCAGGTAGCCCATCGCAATAGGGGCATTGAGGCTCGGGCCAAAACCGCCCGAGGTCACTGAACCTATTCGCGCGCTTGCGTCCGCTTCTACGTAAAGGGGTGCGCTGGCGCGCACGGGCGCCCGTCCCTCGGGCCGCAGGCCGACGCGATGGCGAGGCGCCCCGTGTTCAAGTTGCCCGAGGATGATCTCAGCACCTGGAAACCCGCCCTCACGTGCGCCGCCGGAGCGGCGCTCCTTCTGGATAGCCCACGACAATCCTGCTTCGACCGGCGTTGTCCTACCATCGATATCTGAGCCGTAAAGGCAAAGTCCGGCTTCCAGGCGAAGCGAATCCCGCGCGCCAAGTCCGATCGGTGCAACGTCGGCATTTGCGAGCAATTCCTCTGCGATCTCGCGAGCGATGTCGGCAGGAGTCGAGATCTCGTATCCGTCTTCCCCTGTATAGCCTGAGCGCGAAACCATGCATTCGGCGCCCATCAGGGTTAGCGTTCGCACATCCATGAACCGCATGCTCGTGCACTCCGGTGCGAGTATTGCGAGCGCCGTTTCCGCTTTCGGCCCCTGAAGCGCGATCAGTGCGCGATCGAGCCGTTCGACCTCGCACTCCTTCCCAAGTTGGCCTCGCAGATGCGCTTCATCAGTCGCCTTGCAGGCCGCATTGACCACGAGCAATAGATGATCCCCGCAATTTGCGACCATCAGATCATCGAGAATGCCACCATGCGCATTTGTGAAGAAGGCATAGCGCAGCCGCCCCGGGGCTAGATCGAGAATATCGACCGGAACGAGCCGCTCGAGGGCCCGAGCTGCATCCCGAACATCGCCGGACTTCGCGCGCATGACGATCTGTCCCATGTGCGAGACATCGAACAGCCCCGCGCCCGCGCGCGTATGTAGATGCTCCTTAAGCACGCCCGGACGCTTGCGCACGGCTTCCAGCCCCACGAGGATCTGGATGCTGCTCGCGCCGTAGTCCCCCATGC
>JBAUOI010000240.1:0-4494 GCA_049579665.1 Methyloceanibacter sp. | reverse complement strand
GGATTAGGATGCCTGTGATGCTCTCGGACTGGAGATGATGACTATGGCTGGAGATCCCCCTAGAGAAATAAAGTCCCTAATCGATAATCACATCGACGGTTTCAACACTCAGAATATCGAGCTTTTCCTCGGCGTTTTTGGGGACACCGCCATCATTATTGATGGGATCGCACCTTATCGCTGGTTGAATCCGAATGCCCCGGCCAATTGGCTTGCCGATGTAGAAAAGTGGCGTAAGGGCCTTGGAGTCTCGTACGAGCACTTGTCGTTCGAAATGGGATTCTGGAACGTAGAGGAATCCGTTGCGTACGCAGTCATAGCGGGGACACTCACGGTAACCATTAAGGGCCAAACCGTCACTCGGACGGGCACGCTCGCATATACGTTTTCAAAGCACGGCGGGGAGTGGAAGATCGACGCACAGGCGTGGGGGCGCACGTCTTAAGCGCGCTACGGTTCAGCAATCGCCAATGTCGGCTATTGGCACTAAGCGGACATGGCGCGACCTCAGACGAGGGTCCCCAAAGGAACCCAAGCGCAGCATCGACCGCGAGCAGCGTGGCAGACCCAAAGTCGTCGCAAACACGGCTTAGGATCTTGATGTAGCAGATATGTAGCAGACAAAACGTCATCAAAAAGAAATTTCAGCTAAGTCATTGAAATATTGGTGGGCCCGGGAGGGCTCGAACCTCCAACCAGACGGTTATGAGCCGCCGGCTCTAACCAGTTGAGCTACGGGCCCCTGTTCAGTCTCCCTCGTCATGCCCGGGCATCCAGGAGCAGCTTGCGCCGAGCTTGCCGCCCTGGATTGCCGGGTCAATCCTCGGGTCAAGCCCGAGGACAGGTCCGGCAATGACGTGGTCCTGGTCCCCCACCTCATAACAGATTCAAGCGAAGCCCGCGAATTGCCGGAAGTTAATTTGCGCTTCCCGCCCCGCCAAGCAATCCTCGCGAACGGTGCCGCATCCCGGGAATCCCCATGCCCCTCCCCTCATATAAATGTCTCGCCTTTGCCTCGTTGTTCGTGCTCGCCCCGCTCCAGGCTCTGCCCGCGCTTGCCCATGACGAGCCCGACAAGCGCACCATCTCGCTCTCGGCGTCGGGCGCGGTCAAAACCACGCCCGACAAGGTCGACATCTCGACCGGCGTGACCACCGAAGCCAGGACCGCGCGCGAGGCGCTCGACCAGAACACCGAGGCGATGACCAAGGTGGTCGAGGCGCTGAAGGCCGACGGCATCGACGCCAAGGACATCCAGACCGTGAATTTCTCGGTCGGCCCCGTGTACGAGCAGCGGACGGATAACAAGCCGCCGGTGGTGGTCGGCTACCGCGTCACCAACCAGGTGCGCATCACCCTGCACGACATCAAGAAGCTCGGCGCCATCCTCGACAAGGTTGTCACGCTCGGCTCGAACCAGATCGACTCGATCGAGTTCGGCGTGGAGGAGCCCGAGGCGCTGAAGGACGCGGCGCGCAAGCTCGCGCTGAAAAACGTCACCGACAATGCCAAGCTTTATGCCGAGGCTGCCGGCGTGGGCTTGGGCCAGATCCTCAGCATCACCGAGGAGGAAAGCTCGTACCAGCCGCGCTATGCGCCGATGGCAACCCGCATGGATTCCGCCAAGGAGGTGCCGATCGAGGCCGGCACGGCCTCGGTCGAGGTGCGCGTCAGGGTGAGCTGGGAATTGAACTGACCCTAAGTTCTGTCATGGCCGGGCTTGTCCCGGCCATCCACGTCTTCTTGTCATTGCCCGGCTTGACCGGGCAATCCAGTAACCACCACCGTCTGTTATGCGCGAGAGCAGTGGTTACTGGATTCCTGCTTTCGCGGGAATGACAGCCGAATTGCGGGCGACCGATTCCTGATTCATATCAAAGCTGAACGACTGGGCGTTCCGGTAGTTTAGCTGGCATGGCCTCCCTCAACGCCAAGACCGCCAATCGCCCCGACCGGCACGCCCGCGACCGCGCCATCATGGTGACGCGGCATCTGGCGGCGCGCGGCATTGGCGATCCGCTGGTGCTTGCGGCCATGGGCGCCGTGCCGCGCGAGGCGTTCGTGCCGGAGCATCTGGCGGACTTCGCCTATGAGGATTCGGCGCTCCCCATCGAGGCCGGGCAGACCATCTCGCAACCTTACATCGTCGCCCGCATGATCGAGCTGTTGGAGCTGAAACCCACCGACAAGGTGCTCGAGGTTGGCGCCGGCTCCGGCTACGCGGCGGCGGTGCTGAGCCGCATCGCCAGCAAGGTTTACTCGATCGAGCGGCATGAGGTGCTCGCCAATCAGGCCCGCGAGCGGATCGAGCGGCTCGGCTACGACAATGCCGAGATCATCTTCGCCGACGGCACCATGGGTTGGCCGGAGCAGGCCCCGTTCGATGCCATTCTGGTTTCGGCAGGCGGCCCGAAAGTGCCGGAAACGCTGAAGCTGCAACTCACCATCGGCGGGCGGCTGGTGATTCCGGTCGGCCGCGGCGCGCATCAGACGCTGCTGCTCGTCCGCCGCATCGACGACGACGAGTTCGAGGAAGAAGACCACGGCGCGGTCACCTTCGTGCCGCTGATCGGCGCCGAAGGCTGGGCCGAGCCGGGTGAGGCCAAGCGCGAGACGGCGATCGACGCGGAAAGCTCCGGCTTCGCGCAAGGGCTGCTGATGCCGGCGAAGCGCGCGCGGGCCATCCGCACCAAACTCAGCCATCTCATCGCCGAGGCCGCCGAGCCGTTCGGCGATCTCAACGAGCTTACGGCGCTCGCCGAGCGTTTCGCGCATAAGCGCGTGGTGTTGCTCGGCGAAGCGACGCACGGAACGGCCGAGTTCTACGAGGCGCGCGCCGCGATCACGGCGATGCTGGTCGAGAAGCATGGCTTCAATATCGTCGCGGTCGAAGCCGATTGGCCGGACGCCGCGGTCTATGATGCTTATGTACGCGGGCTCCCGCGACCGAAAGTACCCAAGGCCGCCTTCACCCGCTTCCCCACCTGGATGTGGCGGAACGGCGAGGTCGCCGCCTTCCTCAAGCGGCTCAAGGCCATCAACGAAGGCATCGGCGATCCAGAGCGCAGATGCGGCCTCTATGGCCTCGACGTTTACAGTCTCGGCGCCTCGATCGAGGCGGTGCTGCTCTATCTCGACAGAATCGATCCCGAGTCGGCGCGGATCGCGCGCGAGCGCTATGGCTGCCTCACGCCGTGGCGATCAGATCCCGTCCGCTACGGGCGTATGGCGCTGTCGCGCGGCTATGCGGTGTGCGAGAAGCCGGTCACCGACGCCCTGCTCGATCTCCTCAAGAAGCGGCTCGATTATCTCATCAAGGACGGCGAGGCCTTTTTCAGCGCGGAGCAGAATGCGCGCATCGTAACGGCAGCCGAGCAATATTACCGGGTGATGTATTACGGCGACGCGGTGTCGTGGAATTTGCGCGACCAGCATATGTTCGACACGCTGGAGCGGCTGCTTCAGCATCGCGGGCGTGGCTCCAAGGCCGTGGTCTGGGCGCACAACTCGCATATCGGCAATGCCGAGTTCACCGAGATGGGCCAAGTGCGCGGCGAGCATAATATCGGTCAGCTCGCGCGCGAGCGGTTCGGCGATAACGCCGCGCTGATCGGCTTCGGCACCGACCGCGGCACGGTTGCCGCCGCCTCGGATTGGAACGGGCCGATGGAGATCAAGCGCGTGCGCCGTGCCCGGGACGATTCCTATGAGGGCAGTTCGCGCGATGCCGGCATCCCGGCCTTCTTCCTCGAGACGGGCCCCGGCCAAAAGAGGCATGTCCGCGACGCGCTGGCCGAGCCGCTGCTCGAGCGCGCCATCGGCGTCATCTACCGGCCCGAGACCGAGCTGCTGTCGCACTATTTCCAGGCCGAATTATCGCGGCAATTCGATGCCTGGATCTGGTTTACCGAGACGCAAGCCGTGGCGGCGCATGGCGAGGCCCACCCGCATGGCCCCGACGAGACCTATCCCTTCGGGCTGTAGCAACATTCATTCACATCCCGCCAGGCTCCAGAAACACTCATTCACATCCGGCAGGCTCCAGTCACACTCATCCATATCCTTGCCGTTTTGTAAGGATTTGCTGCGCCCGGTTCGTGCTAAACACCGGACTCTCTCGGGAACAGCAGGCTCATGGGAACGCGTTGGCTCACGCTCGTCTTGGTCGCGGCGGCTGCGGCAGGCGGCGTCTATTATTATTGGCAGACTCAGGCCGTCCCTACGCTCGACGTGCAGACCGTCGCCGCCACGCGCGCCGACGTGCGCCGCGTCGTCTCGACCTCCGGCACGGTGCGCGCGCTCGGCACCGTGGAGATCGGCTCGCAGCTCTCCGGCAATATCGGCGAGCTTTATGCCGACTTCTCCTCGGAGGTGAAGAAGGGCGACGTGCTCGCCCGCATCGAGCCTTCGACCTTCGCCACCAGGGTGCGCGAGGAGGAGGCGGGCTTGGCAATCGCCAAAGCCAACGTGGCGCTGCAAGAAGCGACCGTCGAG
>JBAUOI010000239.1:0-5438 GCA_049579665.1 Methyloceanibacter sp. | reverse complement strand
GATTCCGCTACAAGGGCAGCGACCGCACGCTCTATGTCGGTGTCATGGCGCAGGAGGTGCAGCGGATCGACCCAGGCGCCGTCTCTCATGATCGCGACGGATATTTGCGGGTCGACTACGACCGGATCGGCGTGAGGTTCATGACTTGGGAGGAATGGGTCAGGCGTGGCGTGAAAGGAGTCCGACAATGAACACCACAGGTCGAATTCTTCTTGGTGCCGCTCTGTTCGCGTGGAGTGTGCCTTCGCTTGCCCAGGAGCAGTTCAACACCCCGGAAGAGGCCGTCGATGCGCTGGTCGGCGCGGCAAAGACCGGCGACGCGAAAGCGATCCTCGCCGTGCTCGGACCCGACGGACAGGCGATTGTGAGTTCGGGCGATCCTGTGGCCGACAGCAATACACGGGAGAAATTCGTCTCAGCCTATGATGCCAAGCATGAGATCGAGCTCGAGGGCAACGGCACGCAGACGCTGATGCTCGGCGACGACAACTGGCCTTTCCCGATCCCGCTCATCAACAATGAAGGCAAATGGCAATTCGACACGAAGGAGGGGTTGGATGAAATCCTGCGGCGGCGGGTCGGTCGCAACGAGCTCTCGGCAATCCAGGTCTCTCTGGCGTACGTCCAGGCGCAGAACGAATATGCCGCGCTCGATCCGGCAGGCCTTGGCCACGGCGTCTATGCGCAGAGGATCGTAAGCCATCCAGGAAAAAAGGATGGACTCTACTGGCCGACCACCGAGGAAGAGACGCCGAGCCCGCTCGGCGATCTCGCCGCGCGGGCTTCGGCCGAGGGCTACAAGGCCGGCGAAAAGCCGATCCCCTATCACGGCTATTACTACCGCATCCTCACGCGGCAGAGCGCCGGCGCCCCGGGCGGCGCCTACGACTATCTGGTGAAAGGCAAAATGAAGGGCGGCTTCGCGCTCATCGCCGTTCCGGCGGAGTATGGAAATTCCGGCATCATGACCTTCATGGTCAATCACGACGGAAGCGTGTTTCAGAAGGATCTCGGGCCGAAGACAACGAAGGTCGCAGCCAAGATCGACGCCTTCGCACCGGATCAGAGCTGGACGAAGGTGGATAGCTCGCAGTAGTCATCGGCACGAAGCAGGGGGAGGGCGCGATGCTTCGGCTGTTGATGATCGTGTCGGGCGCGTTCGAGGCGCTGTTCGGTGTTGCGGCAATGCTCGCCACACCCATGGTAACGGATGCGCTTGGCACCGGCGCCGACCCTGCCGCGATATTTTTCGCGCGGGTGCTCGGTGCGGCGACGTTAGGCATCGGCATCGCCGCGCTGCTGGCGCGCAACGAATTGCAGACTCACGCTGGGCTCGCCGCGGCTTACGGTTTGACGCTCTATAATGTGCTTGCCGCTATCATCATTCTTTGGACCGCGGCCGAACTCGGTGGCGCGTCGCTGTGGGCGGTAGGAATCGTCCATGCGGTGATCGGCACGCTGTTTGTGTCGGCGCTGGCGCGGCGTTTGCCTAGTTCGCTGGGTTCGGCTTCGTCTTAGACTCGCATTTCTTCGCCTCGGCGGTCCATTGGCAGCCAAGCGTGTCGTCCGACGCGCAGATCGCTTCACCAACATGCGAGGAGCAGGGGTCGATATAGGGAGCGGGGCCGGGGTAGCAGCCAGGCTTCGAGCCGTCCCAGTGGCAGTTCTTGTTCGCCAGGCACAGCGCTGAATCCCTGATGCTGCATTCGTCCGCCGCCTCGGCCGCCCCAACGCTGACCCCGGCCGCGACAAGGACGGCTAGGAAAGAAGGCATTCGTTCTCGCATGCGACCTCCCTCGGAGTTTGTCGGACTAATGCGCTTGGGCGGCAGGCTTTTGGCGGTGCGAATGAACGTTAGGGCTCGTCTTGTAGCACTCTGTTACACGCTTGAAATAATTGTATAAAACAAGCACGAGATAACGCACGCGTTTTCTGTAGGATAGTTTCTTGTGCCGCGTTTTCGGGGATCTTGGCCGCGCCGATGAGTAGCTGTTCGGAGTGCCATTCGGATAATCCTGAGGGAGCAAAGTTCTGTAGCTCCTGTGGCGCGCCGTTGCGAGTACAATGCGCCAAATGCGGCCAGGACAATAGGCCCGGGTCCCGGTTCTGCAATGAGTGTGGCAGCGCGCTCTTTGGTAAAGATACTAAGAGCCGCGATGCTCCGAAGGACCAAGAGAGCGACGCCTCTGACGACACAAGAGACTCCGTCGTCCTACCGGAAGGCGAGCGAAAACTCGTTACCGCGCTTTTCGTCGACATCATAAATTCGACCGCGCTTGAGCAAGATCTTGACCCGGAAGAGGCGCGAGCGATCATCGATCCGGCTCTGAAGCTGATGATCGATGCCGTGCGCCGCTATGACGGCCACGTTGTGCAATCGACCGGAGACGGCATTTTCGCGCTGTTTGGCGCTCCGGTTGCGCACGAAGACCATCCACAGCGGGCCCTGTACACGGCGCTTCGATTGAACGAGGAAATCCGCCGCTTCGGCGATCGTCTTCGCAGCGAAGGGCATGCGCCGATCCAGATCAGAGCCGGAGCAAACACCGGTGAGGTCGTGGTCCGCCAAATTCAGACGGGCGATCAGACGACCGAGTACACGCCGATCGGTCATACGGTGAATCTCGCATCGCGCATCCAGGCCGTTGCCAATGGTGGCTCGATCGTCATCAGCGACGGAACGCGCAAGCTCGTCGAGGGCTATTTTGCCTTGCGCGCCATGGGCCCGGCACGGCTGAAGGGGATCAACGAGCCCGTCAAAGTGTACGAGGTGATTGGCCTAGGGCCACTGCGGACCCGGCTGGAGCGGTCCGCCGGACGAGGGCTTTCCAAATTTGTGGGACGCAGCGAGGAGAAGGCCGTCTTTAAAAAGGCCGCCGAGCGGGCTCGCGCAGGCGTCGGGCAGATTGTTGCGGTTGTGGCCGAGCCTGGCGTCGGAAAGTCGCGTCTGTTTCATGAGTTCAAGACGGAAGCGAGTTCCACCTGGACCGTGCTGGAGGCCTTTTCGGTGTCGCACGGAAAGGGCTCGGCTTTCCTTCCGGTGATCGAGCTGCTTCACACTTATTTCGGCATTGGCAACGGCGACGCCACATCCCTGCGACGGGAGAAAGTGACAGCGAAGTTGAATGATCTCGATCCGGCTCTGGAACCTGCGCTTCCCTTCATCAACTCGCTGCTCGAACTCGGAACCGATGAGCGGATTGCGGGAATGGACCCGCAGCTCAAGCGATCGCGCATACTGGAAGCGGTCGTCGATCTTCTCGTCAGTGAGGCGAAGAGGCATTCCCTTATTCTCATCGTCGAAGATTTGCAGTGGCTGGATGACGAAAGCCAAGCCGTGCTCGACCTTCTGGTCGAACGGATGGCTGCGGTAAGCTTGCTGCTGCTGGTCAATTTCCGACCTGAATATGCATTTGGCTGGGGCGACAAGCGTAATTGCCGTCATCTGCGTCTCGATGCGCTAGACGAGAACACCGCCGAGGAGATGCTCTCCGCCGTGTTGGGCGCGTCACCCGATCTCTCGCCGCTCAAGCAGGTGATCGTCGAGACCACGGGCGGCACGCCGTTTTTCATGGAAGAAACCGTGCAAGTTCTGTTCGATGAAGGCGCGCTGGTTCGCGACAATGGCACGACAAGACTGGCCAAGCCTCTCGCTTCCCTCAGGATACCGCCGACGGTGCAGGCCATCCTCGCGGCTCGGATCGACCGGCTGCATAACGACGAGAAGAATCTGCTGCAAACCTTGGCGGTGCTTGGACGAGAGTTTGTGCTTAGCCTGGTAAGGGCGGTCGCCCGGAAGTCGGAGGATGAGTTAGAACGGTTGATCCTCAATTTGCAGCTCGGCGAGTTCGTCTACGAGCAACCTTCGATCGCCGATGTCGAATACACCTTCAAGCATGGCCTCACCCAAGAGGTCGCCTACAACTCCGTACTTCAGGAGCGGCGGAAGCAATTACATGAGAGCGTCGGTCAAGCGATGGAATCGATCTACTCCGCATCCATCGACGACCACTTGGCCGATCTGGCGCGTCATTTCTCACGCAGCGGCAACCAGGCGAAAGCAGTCGAGTATCTGCGCCGGGCGGGTGCGCAAGCCATATCGCGGGGCGCTCTCACGCAGGCCGTTCAGGATTTCGAGACGGCGTTGGACTTGCTCAAGACGCTTCCCAACGAGCCAGAACGCGAGGCTCTCGAATTGCAGGTGCTCAATCCTCTCGGCACGGCCTACATCGCCGTGCGCGGCTACGCGGCGCCGCAGGTTGGTCCTGTGTTTCAGCGCGCGCGCGAGCTTTGCGACAAGATCGGCGATCCACAGCAGCAATTCCTCGTGCTGTTCGGCAACTTTGCTTGGCGCATTGTGCGCGGCGAAATGGATTTGGCGCTGAGCCTCGCGCACGAAGCGCTGACGCTCGCGGAGCAGCTTGATGATCCCGGCGTTTGGATGGAAGCACTGTTCTTGAAGGGTGTCGTGCTGTTTTACCGTGGCGATTTCATCGGTGCGCGGCAGCAATACGAAAAGGCGCTGGCAAATTACGATGACCGCGAGCGAACGCGGTTATGGGCGTTCAGAGTGGGCGAGGATGCCGGTGTCACGCATCGCTGTTATCTCGCGCTGACCCTTTGGCATCTCGGCTACCCGGATCAGGCGCTGAAACTCAGCCGCGAGACGACTGAACTCGCGCGTTCGATTGGCCACCCTTTCAGCCTCGCCTATGCTCAGCACCACGCGAGTTGGCTCCGCCAACTCATGCGTCTGCCCGAGGAGACGTTGGCACTCGGCGAAGAACAGGCCCGCTACGCCGCCGAACAAGGATTTCCGCTCTTCCATGCTACCGGAAAAAGCTACGCCGCGGCAGGCCGGTTGCTCAAAGGGCAAACCAAGCGCGGCCTGCCGGAACTTGTTGCCGGCCTCGATGCGTATCGCGCGACCGGAGCCGGTCTTGCTCTGCCGCACTACTTTTGCCTTCTCGGGGGCGCTTTGGGGCAAGCGGGCCGCGGCTTCGACGCCACTGAACTGCTCAACCACGCTCTCGATCTCGTCGAGCGAAGTAACGAGCGATGCCATGAGGCCGAGCTTTATCGCTTGAAGGGCGAAATGGCACTCGGCCAGGGGCTTGGTCCTAAGGACGCTGAATCGCACATGCTCAAGGCTATCGAGACGGCGAAGGCGCAGCACAGCAAGGCATGGGAGCTCAGGGCCACGACAAGCCTTGCCCGGCTTTACCGGGAGCAAGACCGCGAGGCGGAAGCCAAGGCGATACTGGGCGAGATCTTGGATTCATTCACCGAGGGGTTTGGAACTCTCGACATTCAGGATGCGAAAGCTGTTCTCGTTGGTTTGCAAGGGATTTCCTAGGGCAGGACCTATAAGGCTCGCACGGCCACAATTTTGCGCTTATCTCCTGTGCTTCAAGAGAGAATTCCAACGGGCAGCACGG
>JBAUOI010000238.1:0-4014 GCA_049579665.1 Methyloceanibacter sp. | reverse complement strand
GATTGGCTCAGCGCATAAAGGGGGTTGCCTCGGCCATGAGCATCAAGGTTGAGGACAATCCGCTTTTGACCCAAAGCGGACATGGCGACGGCAAAGTCCGGTAGGTTACTCTCGATGTCTTCGGTCGTCTAAGCGGAGCCGCCGTCACCAGGAAAACCTCAGCTCCGAACCGCGATCCTCGCCGAAAAATACACGTACCGTTGCTCGATGAGCGCCATAATTGCGCTGCGGCCCGGGCTCATGATCGGCCGAATAGCTGCTGCGCCTGAAGTGTTGAAGAGGAAGGGTAACGTTAGGCACCTCATGACGAGCGCTTACATCAACCGCATTGCGACCGCGGTACCGCCCAATAACGTGCACGCAGGCTTTGTTCGCCTTGCCGAAACGCTGCTTCCAGAAGATCGTTGCCAAAGGACCGTATTCCGGCGCATGGCCGAAAGATCTGGTATCGAGCGCCGCTATTCATTCCTGACGCCCGCGCCAGAGAACGATAAGCCGGAGCTCGACTCGACCGCCTTCTATGTCCGCGGCCGGTTCCCGAGCACGGCGGCGCGCATGCAGCTGTTTGCCGAAAAGGCCCCTGAGCTTGCCGCCACAGCCGTTGATCGGCTCGAACTTGGGAGCGCACGCGGCGGGCTCACCCATCTCCTCATAACGTGCTGCACTGGCTTCACCGCACCGGGTCTTGACCTTGAGCTCGTCGAACGCTGCGGATTACCTCGTTCGATCGAACGCACTATCATAGGCTTTATGGGGTGCTACGCCGCGATCAACGCCCTCAAACTTGCGCGTCACATCGTCCGCTCCAACCCTAACGCGCGAATCCTCATTGTGAATTTCGAACTCTGTACGTTGCATCTTCAGGATACGAGCGATCTCGCCAAGCTACTGACTTTTCTTCTGTGGGGAGACGGCTGCGCGGCATCACTTGTCAGTTCAGAGCCCCATGGCCTTTCTCTGGATAGTTTCCGTGCCGTGCATTTGCCTGACACCGCCGAGTTTATGCGGTGGGTTATCGGGGACAGCGGCTTTGATATGGTTCTTTCTGGCAAGGTTCCGGGAGCGATCGAGCAAGGCGTTCGTATTCACGGCAACGAGATCCTCAAGGGCGCCGATCCTAAGGCAATCGAGCTCTGGGCGGTTCATCCCGGTGGCCGGACCGTCATCGATGCGGTCGAACGTGCCCTGTCTATCGCACCGACGGCGCTATCGGCTTCACGTGGAGTCCTTCGCGATTTTGGCAACATGTCATCCGCCAGCATAACGTTTGTCCTGAAGCGGTTGCTTGACGCTGGCCGGCGAAATGCAGCCGGCTGCGGCATGGCATTCGGGCCGGGTCTCATCGCCGAGACGATGTTGTTTCGAACTGGCCGTGCCGCTTGAGGAAAGGGACGCGGGTTACGATGACCTTTGCCCGCTGCCTCGAAACTGAACTGCTCGATGTTTTGCCCGCCGATGATCCTGCCGCCGTAAGGTCGCGCCGCGACCTTAGGCTGCTCAATGCGGTGATGTTGCACCCTGGCATCATGGCCCGGCGCATGCGCCGTCATGCCGTAAACGCGCCTAGGCGGATCATCGAGCTTGGTGCGGGCGACGGAAGCTTGATGCTGCGACTCAGTCGGCGGCTCGCGCGGCACTGGTCGGGCGTCGCCGTTATCCTCGTCGACCGGCAAGACATTGTGCCCAATGAGACGCGACAGGCGATTTCAAACCTTGGCTGGCGCGAGAACCGCGTTACCCAAGACGTGTTCGAATATCTCGCTATCGCGGAACCGGCGGACATCATCATCGCCAATCTCTTCCTCCATCATTTCCGGCCCCCGCAGATCTCCGAAATCTTCACGCAATGCGCCAAGCTCGCCCCCGTCTTGATCGCGCTCGAGCCGCGCCGCGCCACGCTTCCGCTCCTCGGCAGCCGGCTAATCTGGCTGCTCGGCTGCAACCACGTGAGCCGACACGATGCGGTCGCGAGCGTACGTGCCGGCTTCCAGGACCGCGAGCTGTCCGCGTTGTGGCCAAACCGACGAGGGTGGAATTTTGATGAGGGAAGAGTCGGGCTTTGGACCCACTGCTTCTTCGCACGAAAATGCTGAGAATTGCGGCGTCCAAACACTACGATGCAATCGTCATTGGCGGCGGGCCTTCGGGCTCCACCACTGCGCTCATGCTGGCCCGGGCCGGGTGGGCGGTGGCACTCGTCGAGAAAAGCCAATTCCCCCGACCGAAGGTGTGTGGCGAGTTCATCTCGGCGAGCACCTTTCCGCTGCTCGCGGAGTTTGGGCTGCTTGACGATGTGCGCGGGCTGGCGGGCCCCGAAATACGGCGCGTCGGCATTTTCTCCGGCGAGGCCGTCAGCACGTCGGATATGCCGGCAGTCTCAGGCCATATTGGCAAGTGGGGAAGAGCGCTCGGCCGCGAGCATTTCGATCTTCTTATGCTCGAGGCTGCCGTCAAAGCGGGCGCGGATCTCTGGCAACCTTTTCGTGTCTGCAATATCGAACGCTTGAACCAAGGCTGGCGATGCGAAATCAGTGACGGTGGCAACAGCACGTTTCTCTTCGCCAGGACTGTTATCGCGGCCAACGGATCGTGGGAGAAGAGTCCCTGGCTGCCCGATTGCTGGCTGCCTCATAAGGCGTCCGACCTCCTTGCCTTTAAGGCGCATTTCGATGGTGCCGACCTGACGTTCGATCTCATGCCCTTGCTCGTATTTCCCGGCGGCTATGGGGGCATGGTGTGGAGCGACTCGGGGCGCGTAAGCCTTTCCTGCTGCATCAGCCGCCGCACCTTGGACCAGTGCCGCAAGAGCGAAGAGCGAGCGGGGGAGACCGTGCTGCGCCACTTGCGTCATGCCTGTGGGGGTTTGGCCAGCGCGCTGAAGCGCGCAAAGCTCCGAGGAGTCTGGCTTTCTGCTGGACCGATCAGACCCGGAATCCGTGCAGTATTTGCCGACGGGATTTTCCGTGTCGGCAACGCCGCCGGCGAGGCGCATCCGATTATCGCCGAGGGCATTACCATGGCAGTACAATCGGCTTGGTTACTCGGCCGCACGTTGATCTCGGCGCAGAATTCCCTCGACAATGACTCAATGCTTGCCGATGTCGGTCGTGCTTATGCCGCGAGTTGGCGCGCGCATTTCGCTGGCCGCATCCACGCGGCCGCCGTTTTTGCTCATACATTGATGCGCCCCGAAACCGCCGCCCTCGCCCTCGTTTTGCCGAAGCGGTTTCCGGCACTCCTTACGTTCTGTGCAGCGCTCAGCGGTAAGACCAAACAAATTCCGTCGTCTTACCCGCGCAAAGCTTAACGTCTCGGCATGCGGAGCTGGTCACGATGAGTCCAGACGATCGCGCCGAGCACGAGCGTCATCACGATCGTGTGGATAATGTCCTCATGCAAAATGAGCAGCTGCGCCAGAAAGGCTCCCACGCTGACGATCGTTAGCAATAGCGCTCCAAATACCGTGGTCGACGGCCAAAGGAGCAAGGCGGCGCCCCCTAATTCCAATAGAGCGGTGAAGTAGCGGAACCACTGACCGAAACCCACGCGTTCAAACACATCAACCACAGCGGGGAGTCCCGCGAGCTTGGCGACGCCCGTGAATAAGAAGAGCGCTGCGAGGAGGATTTTCAGCAGCCAAAATCCGATCGTCTTGAGGCGAGCAACGCTGATATGGGCGGTAGGGGCCCGCATCTATCGCTAATATTGCGAGCTGCCCGACTGCAGGGCTTTCTCGAGCGCCTGATATTCCACGCAGGTCGTGCCGCAGAGTTTCTCGATTTCCACAAGCTCGAGCCAAGCCAGATCAAGCTCACCCTTGCTGACATATCCCTCGCCGAGATATTCGCGCGTGTCGACATTGTCGGGATCGATATCCAAGGCCTTCATGTAAAGTGATATGCCGATGTCGATGTTGCCGAGCTTGCGATGGCTATAGCCGAGATACGTCAAGACGGCGGGATCGTTCTCATTCAACGCCATCTCGAGGACTTTGATGGCGTCGCGGTAATGGCC
>JBAUOI010000237.1:0-4256 GCA_049579665.1 Methyloceanibacter sp. | reverse complement strand
GACAACGAGAAGCCCGCCGCGTGAGCGAGCTTCTCGATGCGGGAATGAGAAAGTGGATTGGCTACGAGATCCAATCGGCGCCGGGAGGGATCGGCGACAATCGATAGAGATGACGGGATGAGGGCTGATGCGATTGCGAATGCTCAATCGCGGTGTCGGGCGTTGCCACCACCGGCGCGACGGCGTGGGAGGTCACAAGCCAGACCGCCGCGATGCTGAGCAAGGTCGTTCCGGCGGTGCTGCTCACGAGCGCACGGGGGAACAGACGCTTTGTCACCGGGCTTGTCATGGCGAATATCCGCTTTCGTTCGACGACTCTAACTTCGAGGACCTTCACATCATCGCGGGTTGGGCGCTTCGAGGCGCTGCCGCATCTTGGCGAGCGTTGCTAGGCGACCAGAACCGGCGCGTATGAGTGGGCGGTCACGATCCAGACGGATGCGAGGCTGACGACGGTTCCGAGCATGCTGCACACCAGCACGTAGGGGTATGAACGGTCGGCTGAAAACGGGGGAACCTTGCGGGGCTTGGAGCGGGTCATGGCAATCTCCTTTGGTTTCACCGCTCAGGAGCATCCTGAGCTTGTAGGAGAATCTTGCCTCTCTTTTCGGATTCCCGCTGTGGCATTTGCCACACGCCAAAGTACGAGCGGATCCCCAGTTTTGGGCCTGCTTCCTGCACCTTCGCCAAGCCGCCACCTCCACCGTTCGGCGCTTGTCATGCATAGGTAGTCCACGCGAAATTCCCCGTTTCCGGGCCTTTTTCGGGATACATGCTGCAAGGGCCTGAGTTTATATTTGCTACTTTCGCAAGAGGCGCAGGGAAACGAGATGGCGCAGCCTCAAGCCAAGGAGCAGCGCAATTCGCTGAAGGGGATCGCCGTGTTCGCCGGCCTCTCCCCTGAGGTGATCGAGCGGATCGAGCGCCGCTGCGCCTGGAAGCGCTACGCTCCGGGAGAGCCGATTCTCGACTATCTCGATGCCGCCGACGATGTGTTCTTCCTGACGCTCGGCGAGGTGCGCGTCACCATCTATTCCTCGGTCGGCAAGGCCGTGAGCTTCCGCGAACTGGCCTCCGGCGAGATTTTCGGCGAGTTTCCGGCGATCGACGGGGGGTCGCGCTCGGCAAGCGTGGAAGCGCGCACCAACTGCATGATCGCCTCGATGTCGGGGTCATCGTTCCGGGAATTGCTTCAATCCGAGCCCGGACTCGCGCATGCCCTGCTGCCGCGGCTGACCAAGACCATCCGGGCGCTGACGACGCGGGTCTATGAATTCAGCACTTTGGCCGTCAACAATCGCATCCAGGCCGAATTGCTGCGGCTGGCGAGCCTCGGGCCCAAGGAAGGCAAGAGTGCCCGCATCGTGCCGGCGCCGACCCATGTCGAGATCGCGAGCCGGGTCAGCACACATCGCGAGGCGGTCACGCGAGAGCTCAATCGCCTGTCCCGAATTGGGATTATCGAGCGGCGCGGCGGCAC
This sequence comes from Methyloceanibacter sp., assembly GCA_049579665.1. Classification (GTDB taxonomy): domain Bacteria; phylum Pseudomonadota; class Alphaproteobacteria; order Rhizobiales; family Methyloligellaceae; genus Methyloceanibacter. The sequence continues at coordinate 2,776 of JBAUOI010000237.1, read as the reverse complement.
TTTGGTGGTGAAGGACACCGACCGCCTGGCCGAGATGGTCCACGACGCTACCGGCGAGTAGGAATTGGGCCCCCTGCGGACTCGCGCGGGAATTGTGCGACTGCTAAGATAATCCACGTCAAGAGCGGTGCCATCGACCGGGAGGCTGATGCAGCTCCTTGTCGAATGGGCCTTTAGTTTCGCCTCGTTAGGAGGCTCGCGTCATGGACGAGTTGAGCAATCGCGGAAGCAAGCCTGCGCGGGCGAAAGCCCCAGGCGCCGCTGCTTCTGACGCGGCTCAAGGCAATTCAAGCGACGACAAGCGATCTCGCAAGAAACTTCTCGACGAGATCGTCGAGCTTCGTCGGCAGCTCAACGCGAATGATGCGCTCGATCCGCTACGTAAGGCGCACGAAAGCGAGCTGAAGGGGACCAAGCAGCGCGTGCAATACCTGCTAGCGGTGAGCCCCGCCATCATCTACACGACCCTGGCCTCGGGCGATTTTACCTGCACCTTTGTCAGCCAGAATCTCCGGGCGATCATGGGCTATGCGCCGGACGAGATGACCACCGATCCGAAATGCTGGCCCGGTCATCTCCATCCCGAGGACGCTCCCAGAGTGTTCGAGGAGATGCGCCCCCTGATCGAGCGCGGGGGCGGAACGGTCGAGTACCGCTTCCGGCATCGCAACGGACACTACATCTGGATCCAGGACACATTCCGAGTCGTCAACGACGAAGCCGGCCGTCCCTTGGAATTGGTCGGCGCCTGGGCCGATATCAGCGAGCGCAAATCCATCGAGACCGAGTTGAGCGACACGCGGCAGCGCCTGCAATATCTGCTCTCTGTCAGTCCCGCCATCATTTACACCACAAAGGCTTCCGGCGATTTCGGCTGCACCTTCGTCAGCGAGAACCTCCGCGTGATCATGGGTTATTCGCCGGAGGAGATGACCACCGATCCGAAATGCTGGCCCGACCATCTCCACCCCGAGGACGCCGTCCGCGTGTTCGAGGGTATGGGATCGTTGATCGCCCGCGGCGGCGGCAGCATCGAGTATCGCTTCCGTCACCGCGACGGCCACTACATCTGGATCCAGGACAGCTTCAAGGTCGTCAAGGACGCGGACGGCAACGCGCAAGAGCTGGTCGGCGCCTGGGCCGACATCACCGAGAGCAAGGAGGCCGAGCAGGCGGCGCTCAAAGCCAATCTCGAGCTGCAAGACACCAAGCGCTATCTGTCACGGCTGATCGAGAGCTCGACCGACGCCATCATCGCCACCGACAAGGAAGGCAATGTCGTCCTGTTCAACGAGGGCGCCGAGACGCTGCTGGGCTATCGCGCCGAGGACGTGACGGGTAGGCCCTCCTCCGACCTCTATGCAACCATCGACCACGCCAAGGATGTGCTGCGCGAGATGCGCAAGCGCGGCGGCACGGTCGCGGGCTTCGACAGCGAGCTCAAAAGCAAGGACGGCGCGAGCATCCCTGTCCTCATCTCGGCTTCGGTTCTGTTCGGCGATCAGGGCGAGGAAGTGGGCACGGTTGGCTTCGCCACCGACCTTAGGACGCGCAAGCATGAGGAAGAAGAGCTCCGCAAGGCGCATGACGAGCTGGAGAGGCGCGTCGACGAGCGCACCACAGAGCTGAAAGCGGCGCGCGAGCGCTTACGCTATCTAATGACGGTCACACCGGCGATCGTCTACACCAACCAAGCCAACGACTATACCTGCACCTTCGTCAGCGAGAACGTGTCCCGTATCATGGGCTTCTCCTCCTGGGAGATGCTCGAAGACAAGGATTTCTGGACCGTGCGCCTGCATCCGCAAGATGCCTCGCGCGTGTTCGAGGAAATGGCGCCTTTAGTCGAAAAAGGCGGCGGCACGATCGAATACCGCTTCCGCCACCGCGACGGGCATTACATCTGGATCCAGGATACGTTCCGCGTGATCCACGACAGCCAGGGCCGGCCGTTCGAGATCGTCGGCTCGTGGGCGGACATCTCGGCGCGCAAGAAGGCGGAGCAAGCGCTCGGCGAACGCATGGCGGTGATGAACGACCTCGAGACCCTGGTCGGGGCGAGTCCTGCGATCATCTACACCACGCAAGTTTCCGGCGACTATGCCTGCACCTTCGTCAGCGAGAATCTGGATTCGATCATGGGATATGCCCCATGGGAGATGCGCGACGACAAGAAATTCTGGCTCAAGCGGCTGCACCAAGAGGATGCGCCGAGCGTGTTCACCGAGCTCGAGCGGCTGATCGGCCAAGGCGGCGGCAGCCTTGAATATCGCTTCCGCCATCGCGACGGCCATCACATCTGGATCCAGGATACTTTCAGCGTCACGCACGATGACGAAGGCAAGCCGAAGGAAATCGTCGGCTCTTGGGCCGACGTGTCTGACCGCAAGCGGGTCGAGGCGGAACTCAAGCGCCTCGCCGAGCAGGTCGAGCTGCGCAACCGCTTCATCCGCGAGACGTTCGGCCGCTATCTCACCGACGAGGTGGTCTCGACGGTGCTCGAGTCTCCCGCCGGGCTCAAGATGGGAGGAGAGAAGCGCAAGATCAGCATGATCATGACCGATCTCAGGGGCTTCACCTCGCTGTCGGAGCGGCTCCCGCCGCAACGCGTCGTGGCGCTGCTCAATCGCTACCTGACGACCATGGTCTCGGTGATCAAACAGTATCAGGGCACCATCGACGAGTTCATCGGCGATGCGATCTTCGTCCTGTTCGGCGCGCCGGTCTGGCAGGAGGACGACGCACAGCGGGCGGTCGCTTGCGCCGTGGCGATGCA
>JBAUOI010000236.1:0-1917 GCA_049579665.1 Methyloceanibacter sp. | reverse complement strand
TCACTGCCGAAGAAGGTGTTGAACTCTGAGGTATCGCCGCGCGTCTGTGGGTGAAACTCACCCGAGCGGACGGCAAGTGACGATTCGTCAGCTGTCGGCATGTGCGAAGAAGGGTCACCATCGAGCCCTCTATCTGATGACGATCCAAATGTCGCGCCACGCCGACATACTCGAAACGGACGCCTATGTCCCTTCCTTGGCGATATTTCAGGGCAATGCCTTCATTGACGATCGCGCTGTATCGCGCTCCCCGCCGCAAGGCCTCTTCTAGAGTCTCAGAGGACGCTAATACGTAGTAGAACAATCCCATCAATCGAAGATCGAATGTCTGAGCAAGATGAAATCCAAGGAACTCGTCCTTTAGTGTCGTTGCGGCAAGCTCAAGGAATTTGATCTGACTTTTGACGTTGAGGCGAGCGCCGCGGTTATCGATCTGATGACGCGTTAGGCCGGCTTTCCGCAGCAGCAATTCCACTTCAACCCCTTCCTTTTTTGCGCGAGCGCAGGCGCACCGAGTCATGACTCCCATAGCGCTCGGGTAGGTATCGAGATTGGCGGAGTCTGAACCGCGCACGCTTCAATCTCATATCGAGAGGTTGAGTAAAGTCCACACCGACTTCGAACAACAAATCTTTGGCACATTCTAGCAAGTTTCACAGAGAACATACCGATATACAGCGCGCCTTAATGCGCCCTCGCGGCCACGGCAACCCATCGATCCGAGAGGCGATGCAGAACAGGGCGGCGTCGGGGTGAATGCCGCGCATGGCGTCGTCCGGGGCTCGTCAAGGTTAGTTCCCACGGACTCCTTGGCGAGCCCTTTCCTGACTCGGAGGCGAATTGCGCCGGTATTTAAGTTGGTCCACGCAACATCGTCTCGCGTCCGGTCACCGAACTGACCGGCGGGAACAAATCTTTGGCACATAACAGCAAGGTTTTTGCCCAAAGCGAACTCTATATGCAGGGCTCGCCGATCACCGTCGTCGGCGCTTATGGATCAACAATAGGATTGTGAGAAGGAAGATGCCCGATTTGTCTCTCGTAGTCCGTTGTCAGGACATTATCGTCACCGAGGTGGGAAGCGGGCTTTGCGTGACATATCGTCGAGAGCTCAATGAGCCTGAACTGATAGCGCTTTGCTCAATGCGAAGCGATCCTGATGCAAACACGCTGACCTTTTTGGCCGAGGCCCGGAAAGCAGCCCACGCTAAAGCGAAAACATTGGGTTGGCTCTAGTGCTGGATCTCCCCCCAATGATCTCAATCATTGATGACGATGAGTCAGTGCGCGAGTCAACCAAGGCGCTGGTGAAGTCACTTGGTTACGCCGCATGCACGTTTGCCTCGGCCGAGGAATTCCTCGGCTCAAATCCGAGTGACACAAGTTGCATCATCCTCGACGTTAATATGAAGGGTCTAAGCGGCATCGAGCTGCAGAAGCGTCTGATCGAAGAAGGCTGGCGAACGCCTATCATCTTTGTCACTGCTTCGCTGGATGAGCGCATACGCAGCCACGTGCTCGAGGCCGGAGCGATTGGCTCTTTGAGCAAGCCGTGCAGCGAGGCGAAACTGCTTCGTTGCCTGGGTTCAGCACTGGCAAATTATTATGCTTCGTCTTCTGCAATCTCGACCGTCCCTGGAAGTCCCGAACAAAGAGGACAAGGGATAAGCGATCAACTGACCGAAAAAACGTAAAATGATGCAAAGGCTGGAGACGCTTGTGTGTCTAGAAACCGCCAAGGCAGTGTTCGCTTAGCTGGCAGGACTGAGCGAAAACCGACCTACTTATCTTTACGTGCCTTGGCAATGTCGGCCAAAATTCGCTGATGACGCCGCGCATGAAGCCTTTGACTATCCAGCAGACCCCGCATGTCTGCTACGGCGTGGGCAGGGTCAGCTCCACTCTGCGCCAATTGAA
>JBAUOI010000235.1:0-1637 GCA_049579665.1 Methyloceanibacter sp. | reverse complement strand
GGATCGTCCGAGAAGTGAGGGTTGTAAGCGAGCCCGAGGCGCTGCTGGCGGCGCTGACGAAGCCCCGCCTGGCACTTCAAGCGAATTGGATTGGAAGCTGGGCCGCTGTCGCAATGGCTGTTCAATGCTCTTGCCGAAGCGGGCTTGTCCGCGACGGGAGCGACCGGCTGGCGAAAATTGCTCATCATGCCACTGAACGAGCGAATGAGCCGCGGTGAGACTTCCGAACGGAATGTACTTGTTGCCGCTGTTGCGCAGCATCCAATCAGCCAACTTGTCGGCGTCGCCGTCAGCGCGCTCTTGATAAAGGCGATAGAGCCAGATGGATGCCGCCACAGAGCCGCCAACCCACTTTAGTTCCCGCTCGGCTGTAACGAGAACACGGATCAACCACTCAAGGTCTTGCGTAGACCACTTGTTAGCGAGCGCACCCCATTCCGAAGGACTAACCAGATTGATCCAGCCGCTACGCGTAAGCTCTAGACAGTCTTTCACAGGCCATGAGATCGTCGGAGACTCCGCTCGATCCGAGCCCAGGATTTTTGCTATTAGCGTCGTCGCTTTAGGATGCACCCGAATCAAGCCCTTGAACGGCTTTCGCATTCGACGACAATTTGCGCATTACCGTCAATGGCGAGCGCCCAACCGTCGCGGCAACTTCCTTTGGAGCGACACGCGGATGAAACATCGCGCTGTCGGAATGCAAATGTTGATTCCAGACAACGCAATCGACGATCTTCTCTGATCCGTGGGTTCCAAATGGGAATAATAAGGACCTCGGAAGATTGAGCGCCGACTCTTGTTTCGCAAACTAACTCTGGTTTCGTTGGTCGTTCAGGCGCTGCAACGCAGTGCCGAGTTGGTCATTTGAGTCGCTGAGCATTTGCTCTGCAGATTCGAGATCGCAACCGTTAAGCACCATGACAGCAATCTTTACGCTTCCGCGCGCTCGCGACAGCGCATCCCTTGCGTCATCGCGGTTGGTCCCTGTCAACTGCATCAACATATCTTCGCTGCGCTTTTGAAGCTTTTCATTCGCAGCTCGGACGTCGACCATCAGACCTCGATGCACCTTTCCGAGGAGAATCATTAGCGAAGTAGAAAGCGCGTTCAAAGCCACCTTCTGTGCCGTGCCAGCCTTAAGTCGGGTCGACCCAGCGATCGGCTCAGAGCCAGTATCAAGAAAGATTGGGTGATCCGCTTCCTGAAGGATGGGAGAAGCCTGGTTGTTCGCAATTCCCAACGTCAGAGCCCCTCGGAGTTTAGCCTCTCGAAGGCACGCCAAGGTAAAGCGTGTCGTTCCACTAGCCGCAACGGCGATAAGAACATCCTGAGAGCTAACGGCTTGCTGATCGATGAGCCTCAATCCCTGCTCGGCATCGTCCTCCGCACCTTCAACAGACCGCAACAGAGCTCTTTCACCTCCTGCAACGAGCAGCACCAGACGCTCTCCGGGCCAGCCAAATGTCGGAGCGAGTTCCGCTCCATCCTGCACAGCTAAGCGTCCGGAGGTACCGGCACCAACATAGATCAGCCGACCGCGATCTTGGAGACGAGTCCGCATTGCTACTACTGCCGCGCCAATCTCTTTGCGAACGGCCTGAACTGCTGCCACAGCAGCAAACTGGCTTTCAACG
>JBAUOI010000234.1:0-1941 GCA_049579665.1 Methyloceanibacter sp. | reverse complement strand
TGTCCATGCCGAGCACGTCTTCCACCTTGTCGGAGTCGATCTCGGGGAAGATGATGTGCTCTTTGAGCCCGATGGCGTAGTTGCCGCGCCCGTCGAAGCTCTTGGGAGTGAGCCCGCGGAAGTCGATCGCGACCTTCAAGCTCCGCGAGGGCATGCCGATCGGCGCCAAGGTCACCTTGCGCCAGAATCGCATGTACGAATTCATCGACCGGCTGGTGAATATCGCGCTGCCCCGGGTGCGCGACTTCCGTGGGCTGAACCCGAAAAGCTTCGATGGCAGAGGCAATTACGCCATCGGCCTAAAGGAGCACATCATCTTCCCCGAGATCGACTACGACAAGGTCGAGGACGTGCTCGGCATGGACATCATCGTTTGCACCACGGCGCCGACCGACGACGAGGCGCGCGCGCTGCTGGCAGGTTTGAATTTTCCGTTTCGCAGCTAGAGCGAGCCGCTTCTAGCGCGACAGGAGGACGTGAATGGCTAAGACGAGCATGATCGAGCGCAACAACAAGCGGAAGCGTCTCGCCAAGAAGTTCAAGACGCGGCGGACGCGGCTGAAGGCGATTGCCGCCGACAGGTCGCTGCCGGCCGAGGAGCGGTTCGCCGCGCGGCTGAAGCTGGCCGAGCTGCCGCGTAACTCCTCACCGAGCCGCATCCGCAACCGTTGCGATCTCACCGGACGACCCCGCGGCTATTACCGCAAGCTGCGCATGTCGCGTATCGCGCTGCGCGACCTCGGAAGCCAGGGCCTGATCCCGGGCATGATCAAGTCGAGCTGGTAAGGACTGGCGATGAGCATCAACGATCCACTAGGCGATATGCTGGCCCGCATCCGCAACGCGCAGATGCGGCACAAGGTCAAGGTGACGACGCCAGCCTCCAAGCTCAGAGAGCATGTGCTCGATGTGCTGGCCGAGGAGGGCTATATCCGCGGCTATGCCCGCGTCGACTATACCGGCGGCAAATCCGAGTTCGAGATCGAGCTAAAATATTTCGACGGCGAGCCGGTGATCAAGGACATCAAGCGGGTGTCGACGCCGGGCCGGCGCGTGTATTCCTCGGTTAAGGACCTGCCCACCGTCGCCAACGGGCTTGGCGTTGCCATCCTGTCGACGCCGAAGGGTGTCATGTCGGATTCCCGCGCGCGGACCGAGAATGTCGGCGGCGAGATCCTCTGCAACGTGTTCTAACGGAGCCATTTTAAGTCATGTCGCGCATCGGCAAGAAACCCGTCATGGTCCCCGGCAATGTTACCGCCGCGGTGAACGGCCAGGAGGTCAAGATCAAGGGCCCCAAGGGCGAGCTCAAGCATGTGCTCGTCGACGACATCATTGCCAAGCTCGACCAGGGCGGCATCGCCGTCACCATGCGCGAGGACACGCCGAACGCGCGCGCGATGTGGGGCATGTCGCGCACGCTGGTGGCGAACCTGATCGCCGGCGTCACCGAAGGCTTCACCAAGAAGCTGGAGATCACGGGCGTTGGCTATCGCGCGGCGGTGCAGGGCGCCAACGTGCAGTTGCAGCTCGGCTACAGCCACGACGTCGCCTATCCGATCCCGCAAGGCATCCAGATCGTGTGCCCGAAGCCGACCGAGATCGTTATCACCGGCATCGACAGGCAGAAGGTCGGCCAGGTGGCCGCCGAGCTGAGGCGGTTCAGGCCGCCGGAGCCCTATAAGGGCAAGGGCATCAAATATGCGGGCGAGTTCATCCTCCGCAAAGAAGGCAAGAAGAAGTAGGACGAGCGCCATGGGCACGTTGAAAGAGAGCTTTGGACGGCGGTCGCGCCGGGTGCGCCACACGCTGCGGCGTGCGGCGAACGGGCGCGCGCGCCTGTCGGTGTTCCGCTCCTCCAAGCATATCTACGCCCAGGTGATCGACGACCAGGCGGGCAAGACCGTGGCGGCCGCTTCGACCCTCGACAAGGACCTCAAG
>JBAUOI010000233.1:0-2959 GCA_049579665.1 Methyloceanibacter sp. | reverse complement strand
CGGCCTCACAGTCGGGCCGCCAGTCGAGTTTGCCGATCAAATCGAGGAGGCGCCTTTGCTGCCCCCCAGCGACAAGTTCCCCAATAGCCCCCGTGACGGCAGCCTTCGAGCGATGGTCGCTTGGCCCAAGTGCGAGTTCGATCAAGTTGGGATCGATGGAAAAGCCGATCGCCATGTTTGAATTCCTGGGCTCAATTCTTCCAAATCTCGTTAGCTGCCCATGCGGTCATGAGCACGCCGATCGGGCTCGGTTTCCGTCCTCTTTACCTTAACGCTTCCTCAATGGCTGCCCCGCATGCTCGGCGAAGTGCATCTTTCGGAGTCGCCTCGCCATGTCAGCCGCCGTTCAAGCCCCTGTCGCCAAGTCCTCCAATCGTCGCGCGCCGGCGGCCGCGATCGCGCTCACGGCGGACCAGAAGCGCCTCGTTCGCGAGAGCGTCCGCAAGCTCGAGCCGGCTTTCGACCTGGTGGGTCAGTTGTTTTTCCTCAAGCTCTACCGGCTCGACCCGGCCTTCCGCGATCGGTTCGACGGAACGCCGGAGACGCAGGGGCGCAAATTCATGGCGGCGCTGAAGCTCGCCATCATCTCGCTCAACTACGAGGACGGGCTGGCGCCGACGCTCAAGCTGCTTGGCATCCGCCATCGCCAGCTCGGCATCAAGATCCGCCACTATCGCATGATGACCAAAGCGCTGTTGTGGACGCTCGAGCAGTCGCTGGAGAAGCGCTTCACGCGCGAGACCAAAGACGCCTGGTCGGCGCTGCTTACGCAGATCACCCGCACCCTGAGCGGCGGCGATGCGGCTCTATTGCGGAGCGTTGGCGGCACCGCCGCCTGAGCTGACGACCTTCACCGAGACGGCGCCTTTCTCGTCGACCGTGATTTCCACGTCCTGGTTGGGCTCGAGCACTTGCGTCTTGCCGTCGACCTCCAGCTGATCGGCGCCGATGGTGATCTCGTGGCCGTCGACGGTGATCTTCATGCCGTCGGTCAACGACTCCTGCGTCATGTCCTTGTAGTGGCCGCCCACGGTGACGGTGCGGGTGCCGACCGTCATCGACACGGTCTGGCTGACCGTTTTCTCGTCAGGCGTCAAAAATCCGAGGGCGACGACGATGGCGATCAGGATCGCCAGGACAATGCCGAAACCGATAAGAGCTTTCTTGAGCATGGCCGTTCTTTCTCAAGCGGGTCTGCGGTTTTGTCGGTGCTCGATGAGATCGGTCACGACGGAGGGATCGGCAAGTGTCGAGGTGTCGCCGAGATTGCCGAAATCGTCCTCGGCGATCTTGCGCAAGATACGGCGCATGATCTTGCCCGAGCGCGTCTTGGGCAGGCCGGGCGCGAACTGAATGAGATCGGGCGAGGCGATCGGGCCGATCTCCTGGCGCACCCAATTGCGCAGCTCGGTCCTGAGCGCGTCTGACCACTCCTGGCCGGCCATCAGCGTCACGTAGCAATAGATGCCCTGACCTTTGACGTCGTGCGGATAGCCGACCACCGCGGCTTCCGAGACCTTGGGATGGGCGACCAACGCGGATTCCACCTCAGCCGTTCCCATGCGATGTCCGGCGACATTGATCACGTCGTCGACGCGGCCGGTAATCCAGTAATAGCCGTCAGCGTCGCGCCGGCAGCCGTCGCCGGTGAAATACTTGCCCTTGTAGGTGGAGAAGTACGTATCGACGAAGCGCTTGTGGTCGCCATAGACGGTGCGCATCATTCCCGGCCAGGCATCGAGAATGACCAGGTTGCCGGTCGCCTCGCCTTCGATCAGGTTGCCCTCATTGTCGACGACCGCGGGCTGCACGCCGAAGAAGGGCAGCGTCGCCGAGCCGGGCTTGAGCTTGGTGGCGCCGGGAAGCGGCGTGATGAGAATGCCGCCGGTCTCGGTCTGCCACCAGGTATCGACGATCGGGCAGCGCTCCTCGCCGACCACGTGATAGTACCACTCCCACGCTTCGGGATTGATCGGCTCGCCCACCGTGCCGAGCAGCTTGAGCGACTTCCGCTTGCTGCTCTTCACGTAGTCGTCGCCGAGCCCCATCAACGCCCTGATCGCCGTCGGCGCGGTGTAGAAGATATCGACCTTGTGCTTGTCGACGACTTGCCAGAAGCGCGAGGCGTCGGGATAGCTCGGCACGCCCTCGAACATCAGCGTCGTCGCGCCGTTCGCGAGCGGGCCGTAGACGATGTACGAGTGGCCCGTCACCCAGCCGACATCCGCGGTGCACCAATAGATGTCGCCGTCGTGATAATCGAACACATATTGATGCGTCATCGCGGCGAACACCAGATAGCCGCCCGATGTATGCAGCACGCCCTTGGGCTGACCGGTCGAGCCCGAGGTGTAGAGGATGAACAGCGGATCCTCCGCGTTCATCTCCTCGGGAGGACAATCGTCGTCGACCTTGGCGAGCTCCTGCTCGAGCCAGAGGTCGCGTCCCGGCGTCCACGGCACCTGCCCGCCGGTGTGCTTGACGACGAGAACCTTGTCGACGCCGCCGGCCTTTTTCAGCGCCGCATCGGCGTTGGCCTTGAGCGGGACCGTGCGCCCGCCGCGCAAGCCCTCGTCGGCCGTGATGAGAAACTTCGATTTGCAGTCCTCGATGCGTCCCGCCAGCGAGTCCGGCGAGAAGCCGCCGAACACGACCGAGTGGATGGCGCCGATCCGCGCGCAGGCGAGCATGGCGTAAGCCGTCTCCGGGATCATCGGCAGATAGATCGTCACCCGGTCGCCGCGCTTGACCCCGTTTGCCTTCAGCACATTGGCCAGGCGGCACACCTGCTTGTGCAGCTCGCGATAGGTGATGTGCTTCGCCTCTTGCGCGGGGTCGTCGGGCTCGAAGATGATGGCGGTCTGCTTGCCGCGCTTCTTCAGATGCCGGTCGATGCAATTGGCCGAGACGTTCAGCGTGCCGTCCTCGAACCATTTGATCGACACGTCGGGATAGGCGA
>JBAUOI010000232.1:0-5424 GCA_049579665.1 Methyloceanibacter sp. | reverse complement strand
GTTGCCGAGCTTGCGATGGCTATAGCCGAGATACGTCAAGACGGCGGGATCGTTCTCATTCAACGCCATCTCGAGGACTTTGATGGCGTCGCGGTAATGGCCGTCCAGGGCCAGCTGCCGACCCGCTCGCGCCAAATCCTCGTCTGACAGCGATCCTTTTTTGACCGCTACACATTTCTTCTCCTGCTTGCTCCAGGCCGTGCCACTTGGGCATTTTTTGGACTTGCCCCAGTTCCAAAAATCGAAGCCGTAGCTCGGCGAAGTCCATGTGACCGCCAGGGCCACGATAGGCAGTGACAAAATGGCCGACAGCCGTCGCGGCTGTTGGCGGGATTTCGCAAATGTCATCGTGTTACTCCCGTTCGTTGGCTGCACCGCTAAACACTTTAGGTCATCGGCCATTCGGGATGGCGGCCACTTCCTATGACGGTGAGTGTGCGCAGACTCTACTCCGCCGCCAGCCTGACATAGGTGCCGTTCGAGACCGGGCAAGCCGCCCAGAGCTCGTCGAGTGCATGGATCAAGTTCGCCATCTGCTCGTCCGAGTGCGCCGGCGATGGCGTGAGACGCATCCGCTCGGTGCCCTTGGACACAGTCGGATAATTGATTGGCTGTACGTAGATCCCGTATTGGCGGAGCAGCGCGTCGGTCACGGCCTTGCAGTGAATCGGGCAACCGACCATCACAGGGACGATATGACTTGGATTGTCCATAACGGGCAATCGCTTCGCCTTGAGCGACCTCTTGAGTGTCCGGACCCGGTCCTGGTGGCGGGCGCGCTCGAGCGCGCTCGTCTTCAAATGGCGGATTGATGCAAGAGCCCCGGCCACGATCGCAGGCGCGAGCGATGTCGTGAAGATGAACCCCGAGGCAAACGAGCGGATCGCATCGCAGAGGTCGCGGGAGCCGGCGATGTAGCCGCCCATGACGCCGAACCCCTTGGCGAGCGTACCGTTGATGATGTCGACCCGGTCCATGACGCCGTCGCGCTCGGCAATCCCCCCGCCACGCAGGCCGTACCTGCCGACCGCGTGCACCTCATCGAGGTAGGTGAGCGCCCCGTACTTCTCGGCGAGATCGCAGATCGCCGCGATCGGCGCGATGTGCCCGTCCATGGAGTAGACGCTCTCGAAGGCGATGATCTTGGGCGTGCCCTTCGGAAATTTCTTAAGTTTCGCCTCGAGGTCGGCAACGTCGTTGTGACGAAAAATGTGCTTCTCGCACTTGCCGTGGCGGATGCCCTCGATCATCGACGCGTGGTTTTTCTCGTCGGAAAAGACGACCGTGCCAGGAACGAGCTTGAGGAGAGTCGAGAGTGTAGCGTCGTTGGCAACGTAAGCTGATGTGAAAAGAAGCGCGGCTTCCTTGCCATGGAGGTCGGCAAGTTCGCTTTCGAGCTCGACGTGATAGTGGGTTGTGCCAGAGATATTGCGCGTGCCGCCAGAGCCGGCTCCCACGGCGTCAATCGCCTCGTGCATGGCCGTTAATACCGCTGGGTGCTGGCCCATGCCGAGATAATCGTTGGAGCACCACACCGTAACCTCGCGCGAGCCATTTGCCGCGAAATTATCTGCCACTGGAAAGAACCCGCGGCGGCGCTTCAAATCCGCGAAAACGCGATATCGACCTTCTCGATGAAGGGTCTCGAGCCGCTGCTGGAACAAGCCCTCGAAATTCATGTCGACCATCATCGCATGTAGTCCCCCTAAGAATGCAGAGCAGTCATTCGGCCTTCAGGCCGAGCTCAATGGCCGCGGCCGTAATCTTGCCCGATGCTGCCGAGTCGTCCTTGAAGACCTCCAGCGCCTTGCGGAACGCCGTTGCCGCGACCTCTCTCTCACCAAGGACAACTCGAGAGCGCATCAGGAGAGTCCAGCCCTCGACGTCTCGCGGAGAACTCTCCAGGCGATCTGCCAGGCCATCGACCATCGATAGGATTGCAGCGTCACGCTCGCGCGGAGGCATCGCTTCGGACTTGGTAGTCTTCTCGACGCTTAGCCCGTCACCGCCCTCGCCCACGGCCTCGGTTTGCAAAGTCGAGGCTGTTTCCAGATTGCCGCTTTCGGAGGCCTTCGCCTTTGCCTCCTCGTATGCGAGCTTGAACTCGCCGGAACTCGGATCAAGCTCTACCGCTCTCGCATAGGCGCTAGCTGCCTGTTCATAGCGCGCCGTTTGGAAGTAGGACCAACCGAGCATCCGCCAGCCTTCGATGTCCCCTGGCGTGGTCTCGAGCCGAGCCGTCAGCTGTTCGATCATCGTGTTTACATCCGGCAGCAGTTTGCCATCTGCCGCCGTAGACGCCGGTTCTTCGGTTCCAATAGAACGCGCGTAGTCCGTGAGGCGCGCAAGCATTTCGCCGTTCGGCTCAGAGCGCGATAGCGAGGCTGAAGTCGTGTCACCTGAGCCGGCGACCTCGGGAGGGTCCTCCACATAAGAAGCAACTGCGCCTATGCCGGCAACGAGGAGAAAGACCGCGGCAGCCACAATCAACGGTCCGGCGGTCCCTCGATGGTCTTGGCCGAACCGCCAGCTCGATGACCACAGCCGAGAAAGAAGAGCAGGTCTCGCCGCATCTGCTTCGTTGAGTTTCCCAAGCATAAGTCGAGCTCCGATATCTTCGAGACGAGCTTTACACGTCTCTAGTTCAAGCTGCTCCGTTCGCGAGCCCCTCGATCGCAGCGGAAAGATGAGCATCGCGCGAATTGAAGAGACGGCAAGAAGCCGGCCTAGGAGCGTCAAAAACATCTGCAAGCTCCGAAGTTCTCATACCTGCCGGCACACGCAGCGATTTGCCAGGGAGACCGGCAAAATTGGTCCGCATGGCTGCATACCCAGTTGGGCAACGGGTCTTTTCGTGAAACTTTTCCCTCGTCACCAAATTTCCTTGGTGACCAAGCGTGGCGATTTTCTTCGACGAAAGTATGGCTGCTACGGCTATGTCGACGAAGCGTAGCTTGGTGCGGGCTGGCTGCGATGTCGCCGGCAAGCTTCACGCGATCGCATGGGGATTTCAATCGACCCATGTTGCAGATCCGCCACCAAACCAAGGTGTCGATGTGCTTTGATACTCGCCTCGTATTGCGTAAGCAGGGGGCTAGTGATGTATGATCGCCGTCTTTGCTCCGCCCTGTGTGGCGATGCTGCCCCTGACGTGAGTGGAAGGCCCGACCTCCCGTCCCGCTGCTCCATCCCAAGCGGTTATGTCGTGAAAGACGCGGTGACGATCCCAACTTGCCGTTACTAGTGAGGTGATCTCATGAGTAGTCGGAATTTGTTCGCATCTATTCTGATGGCTTACTTACTGACGGTCGGTTTAGGAGGCGCCACATCGGCCGGGCAGTCCTTTCTGAAGCCCGGCGAAAGCGCCAGGAATAATGTGATTGAGATCAAGAATCGTGGCCGCGGCCCATGGCCTAACCTGCCTATAGCTCCGAGTTATCTCGCCTATGATTGGCCCTATTACTACAACCGCGGTCACTATCCGACGCATATCGGGCCTGGCTATGTCTACTATGGTTATCCGTACTCCTACAGAAGCAGTCATCATTCAAGATACGGCAGCCCATGCTCCTATTGGCCCGCAAAGTCCTTGCGCAGAGCTTGGATGGACGCTCGGAGATGCGTCGACAATTAGGGCTGTTCTGGGGCGGTGCCGCACGGTGTTTGATGACAAAGGCGAGCATCCCTCGCGCTGGGCGGCAATTTCCTCGATCGCGGCCAAGATACGGCGCAGACGCTCAGCGACTGTGAAGAAGGCGGACGATCGACAGCAGCCGCGCGCGCTGGCGTTCCGACCAATGTCGCCGAGCGGCTGGAGGCCTTGGAGTCGGGAGAACCGCGAACTTCGGCAGACCAATGAGATCCTGCGTATTTTTGCCCAAGGCGGAGTTCGACATTCAAGCCATGTTCGCCTTACTCACATCTCCCGTTAAACCCACAGGTCTAGCTTACTCGAGGCTCCCCCGTCCCAAGACGGAGCCGTCATCCGCGATCGGTCAGAACTTCCTGCGGATCTCGGCGCGGATGCCGAAGTTATCTTCGAAGTTGCCTTCGAAGATATCTTCGAAGTTGTCATGGTCGGCGACCGCGAGGATCTGATAGGTAGCATCGGCGCGGAACAGCCAGGCCCGGTTGATCGGGATCTGATAGCGAACACCGAAGCCGTACTGCGCGTTCTGGGCGCCGATGCCGTCATCCTCGAAGGGCTGCACCATGGCCACCTCGAAGACGAGCTGCCGATCCAGATCGAAGAGATACTGCAAGCCAATCGCGCCGCCGTAGGCGTTGGAGCCGGTGTCATCGAGTTTCGGGAAGCCGGTCAGGGCGTCGGTCTCGAAGTTGATGCCGACGTTCTTCAGTATGCCCGCGTTATTGCCATCGACCAGGGGCTGAGGGTTGCCGAAGCCGACGAAGAAGTTGGCGTAGGGGATCAGCGTGCTCGGCAAGCCCGAGATCAGGCTGTTCTCCGAAATGATGGCAAAGCCGTCGTTTTCCCCTTCGAGATCGTCCAGGAAGTTCGCGAAGGGGTCGTCCGCGAAGTTCGCGAACAAGCGGGTCGAGTTCGACAAGGTGTTGTAATAGCGCCGGGTGTAAGCTGCGGTCAGGAAGTGCGTCAGAAGGCCGTCCAGTTCGTCGCGGCCCTCTATCAGGCCGACAAGTTCGTCGTCCTCTATCAAGCCGTAGCCCGCTTCGACAAAGCCGTCGAAGGCGTCGACGAAGGCGGTTACGCCGTAGAGGAGCTTGTCGTCGTCGTCCGCTGAGATGTTGCCCGCGTTGTCGACATTGTCGAACGCGGCGAAGAACGTGATGTCGAAGTTGGCAAGGCCCAGCGCCGCCGAGTTCTTCGCAGGGAGGGTCACCGCACCGCCGAGGATCGCGTCGTTCGCCCAGATCCCGTTCTGCAGGAACAGCGGGAAGAGACCGACAGTGAAGGGCAGGTCGAAACTGGCTTCCTTACCGGAGAAACCGGAATAGAGGGAGCCGAAATCCCCCTCGAAAAACAGCGTCGCCGGGTCGGGGTCTAACTCAGCGGTGAACTCGTCATCGCCGTCGCCGCCGCCGAACTCGAAGCGGGTGTATATATTGTCGTCCTGAATCGGCGTGAAGAAGGCGTGTATTCGTTCAGTGCCGGTGATCTTCAAGTCGACGTCGATGTTCAGCCGGGTCGCAATCTGGGCAATATCCTTGCCGTTGTTGTTGTTGTAGGCGACCGCCGTCCGCCAGTCGCCGTAGACGGCGAGGCCCGGTAGCAGCGGATTCAATTTACCCAGGAAGGTGCTGCTCTCGTTGTACAAGCCGGAGGTGTATTGCTGGCGACCTAGCTCGATAGGCGGGCGCGGCGGCTCGATCACGCTCTTCGCGCCGTAGATGTCGACGTTTCCCTGGGCGTCGTAGCTCTTTTCATACAGCGGACCGGGTCGGAAA
>JBAUOI010000231.1:0-3710 GCA_049579665.1 Methyloceanibacter sp. | reverse complement strand
GGCCACGACCTCATCGAGGTGTTCACTACGCGGCCGGATACGCTGTTCGGGGCGAGCTTCGTTGCCATTGCGCCAGACCATCCGCTTGCCAAGGCCGTCGCGGCGAAGAATACCAGCGCCGCCGACTTCATCGCCGAATGCCAGAGGCATGGCACCACCGCCGCCGAGCTCGAGACGCAGGAGAAGAAGGGCTTCGACACCGGCCTGCGCGTGCGTCATCCGGTGATCGAGGGCGCCGAGCTTCCCGTGCTGATCGCGAATTTCATCGTCATGGAATATGGCACCGGCGCTATCTTCGGCTGCCCGGCGCACGATCAGCGCGACCTCGAATTCGCCCGCGCCGAGGGTCTGCCTGTCATCCCGGTCGTGCTGCCGCCGGATGCCGCTCCAGCGAGCTTCACCATCGGCGAAGAGGCCTATACGGGAGACGGCATTCTGATCAATTCCGGCTTTCTCGGCGGGCTCAGCGTCGAGGACGCCAAGGCGGCAATCGCCGATGCTCTCACCAAAAAGATGGTGAAGGGCAGGGCGGTCGCCGAGCGTCAGACGCAATATCGCCTGCGCGACTGGGGCATCTCGCGGCAGCGATATTGGGGCTGTCCGATCCCCATGATTCATTGCCCGACCTGCGGCATCGTGCCGGTTCCCGAAGAGGACCTGCCGGTGAAGCTTCCCGGCGATGTGAGCTTCGACAAGCCGGGCAATCCGCTCGACCGGCATCCGACCTGGAAGCATGTGACATGTCCCACCTGCGGCGGACCGGCAACGCGCGAAACCGACACGATGGACACGTTCGTCGACTCGTCGTGGTACTTCGCGCGCTTCTGCTCGCCGCACTCAGGCGTGCCGACCGACTCGAACGCCGTCGGCTACTGGCTGCCGGTCGATCAATATATCGGCGGCGTCGAGCATGCGATCCTGCATCTACTCTATGCGCGCTTCTTCACCCGCGCGATGCACAAGACCGGTCACGTCACCATCGACGAGCCGTTCAAGGGTCTGTTCACCCAAGGCATGGTGACGCACGAGACGTACAAAGACCCGCACGGAAAATGGGTGCTGCCGGAGGAAGTGAGCCGGGAGGGCGGGATCGCGGTGCACGTCAAGACAGGCGAGCCAATCGTCGTCGGCGGGGTCGAGTCGATGTCGAAATCGAAGAGGAACGTGGTCGACCCCGACACGATCATCGCCGCTTACGGCGCTGACACGGCGCGCTGGTTCATGCTGTCCGACAGGCCGCCCGAGCGCGACATCGAATGGACCGCGGCGGGCGTCGATGGCGCGCATCGCTTCCTGCAGCGCGTGTGGCGGCTGGTGCGTGATGCCGCAGCCAAGGGGGTCAAGCCTGGCGCCTCAAGGCCTACGCAGTTCGGCGCGGAGGCTGAAGCGCTCTGCCGCGCGGCGCATCGAAGCGTGGCGGCGGTGACGAGCGCGATCGAGAAGCTCCGCTTCAACGCGGCGGTCGCGCATATCTACGAGCTCGCCAACGCGCTATCGGCAGGCTTGCAGGCTGCCGGCCCACAACCGGGCGCAGATATGGCCTATGCGCTGCGGGAAGCGGCGGAGCTTTTGGCCCGAATCGCCGCCCCCATGGTGCCGCATCTGGCGGAGGAGGCCTGGGCCGAACTCGGCCATGACGGCCTGGTCGCCGAAGCGCCTTGGCCGGTCCCAGAAATGGCCCTTTTGCAGGAGGAAACTGTGACAATTGCGGTGCAGGTGAACGGCAAAAGACGGGACGAATTGACGATTGCGCGGGACGCCCCGAAGGAAGATATTGAAGCTGCGGCGCTAAAGCTCGACAATGTGGTGCGCGCCATTGGGGGACGTAAAATCAGGAAGGTGGTGGTCGTGCCGCAGAGGATCGTCAATGTGGTGGCGTAGCCATGCCCTGATCGCAGCTTTGTGCGCTGGCCTCGCGGCCTCGGCGCTGGCTGGCTGCGGCTTCCAGCCGCTTTACGGCGGGACGACGGCAGGCGGCACCAAGCTTGCCGAGGTGATGAAGGGCGTCGACGTCACGCCCATTCCGGGCCGGGTCGGGCAGAAACTGCGCAACGAGCTGATCTTCGCCACGACCGGCGGCGGCAACCCCGTTCCGACCCGCTACAAGCTCGACATCGTCATCAAAGAGAGCGTGACCGACCAGCTGGTCCAAATCACCGGCGACGCGACCGGGCAAATCTACCAGCTCGACGCCACGTTCAAGCTGGTCGACACGGCCAACGGGAAGATCGTTTACCAAGGCAAGGGAATCTCGCGGGCGCCATATAACCGCTTCCAGGAAATCTTCGCCAATGTACGCGCCCGCTACGATGCCGAGAATCGCGCCGCCCGCACCGTCGCCGAGAGCATCAGGACGCAGCTCGCAGCGTTTCTCGTCAACGCCGCCTAGGCATCCCGCTCTCTCGAGCGTTATCCATGTCGTCGTCTCGATAACCAACCATGGTCGCCTACAAATCCTCAGCCGTCGCGAGCTTCATGAAGTCGCCGGAGCCCACCTGCCGTGCGATCCTCGTCTACGGACCTGATGCGGGTCTCGTGGCCGAACGCGCGGCGGCGCTAGCGCAGATCTTCGTCAAGCGCGGCAAAGACCAGACCGAGATCGTCCGCCTCGACGATCGCGATCTCGCCGAGGACCCGGCGCGGCTCGAGGTCGAGCTCAAAACCACGCCGATGTTCGCGGCGCAGAGCGTGATCCGCGTCACGGCGGGCGCGCGGCTCGACGTGCCGTCGCTCAAGGCGCTGCTCGTCACGCCATCCGACAATCAGCTGATCGTCGAGGCTGGCAGTCTCAGACCCGACTCGGGCCTTCGCAAATTGTTCGAGACGCATAAGAGCGCGGCGGCGCTGCCTTGCTACAGCGACGAGAAATCGCTGCTCGGGCTGATCGACGCCGAGCTCGCCGATGCGGGCCTGAGCATCGACAGAGAGACACGCGACTATCTGATGACACGGCTCGGAGCCGACCAGGCTTTGTCGCGGTCGGAACTCGTCAAGCTTGCGCTCTACGCGCAAGGCGGTGAGCGCATCGAGCCCGAAGACATTGAGGCGATCGTCGGCGACGCCGCCGAGACAGCGCTCGACAATTTCGCCTATGCCGTCAGCGGCGGCGATGCCAAGGCGGCGTTGTCCGAGCTCCAGCGGCTGGCGGCGGCGGGCACCGACAGGTCGGTGGCGCTCTCGGCGCTTGGGCGGCACTTCACGCAGTTGCATCGCGTTGCCGCGGCGCAAGGCTCAGGCGGTAGCCTCGAGCAGGCCGCGAAGTCGCTGAAGCCGCGCCTCCACTTTAAGCGCGAGCCGGTGTTCATCGCGCATTGCAGGCGCTGGGGCGCGAGCCGGCTCTCGCATGCACTGCCGCTGATCCAGGAGGCGGTGAGGCGCTCGCGACGCTCGCCCGATCTCGAAGGCGCCTTCGCAGAGAGGCTTGTCCTCACACTCACCTCTAGGATTTGACGCCATCGCTTGCCGTTATATGCATGTCTTGAAACATGAGGTGTGGCATTGAACCAGCGAAGCCAGGATCCACACGCGCGGCAGAAGCTGTTTGCGATCCTGAAGGAGAAGGCGTTCAGGCGAGGGCGCATCACGCTCGCCTCGGGGCGGGAGAGCGATTTCTATTTCGACATGAAGCCGGCGATGCTCGATCCTGAGGGTGCGGGCCTCATGGCGGAGCTAATTCTTCAAGAAATTCAAGATGTTGAGGTAGATTGCGT
>JBAUOI010000230.1:0-3485 GCA_049579665.1 Methyloceanibacter sp. | reverse complement strand
ATCCCCCCTTCGCTGCTCGACCTCGATTTCGATCGCGTCGAGATCGGCCTTGTCTTGCGCTTCCGTCATCATCGCCTCGGCAGTGCTCGTTATCTGCACTAACCTCAAGAAAGTTTAATGTACAGGCCTGACGGTGCTAGATAAAATGCTCGGCATGCAACGACCTTCAGCGGTTCACGCAAATCCCCCCACAACAACATCGAAGTTCGGTTCCGGAGGAGATCACATGAGGCGAGTCAACGTCCTTGTTCCACGATTGCTTTTACTCGCCGGCCTCATGGTCGGCGTCAATGGTCAAGCCTTCGGCGAGACCGATACCGAGATGATCGTTGGGGGGACCGCCGCGCCGGACGGAAAATATCCATGGCAGGTCCGCCTCTACAGCAACATGGACGACACGGTCGGCTTCTGCGGCGGCTCGATCATCGACGCGCAGTGGGTCCTCACGGCCGGCCATTGCCTGATGGATACCGACGCGGTGGTGGTCGGCTATGGCAGTAACGACCGCGCCAAGACCAAGAAGATCGAGAGCGAGAAGATCATCGTGCATCCCGGCTACATCGCCGGCGAGAAGGCCGATCTGGCGCTGGTCAAGTTGAAGCAGCCCATCCCGAATGCGCCGGCGATCGGCTTCGTCGATGCGGCCAAGGAGCAAACCCTGATGTCCCCGGGCGCCACGGTCACGGTCACCGGCTGGGGCGCGATCTGGGATTTCCAGGCCTTTCAGAATGCGGTCGATGTGATGGCCGGGCGCAAGACGGTGTCGGAGAAGAAGCTGCTCAGCAACGAGGAGCTGGAAGCGCCACGCAAGCTGCATGAGGTCGATATCGAGGTGATCGATCCCAAGGAATGCAAAGCGGTCTACGAGTCGCTCCAGGTTTCGGATTTCGTCATCGGCGATACCGAGATCTGCGCCACCGGCCCGACCGGCGGCAAGGATTCCTGCTTCGGCGACAGCGGCGGCCCGCTGATCGTCGCCGACAAGGGCAACGACAAGGGTTACACCCAGGTCGGCATCGTCAGCTGGGGCCCGCAATGCGGCAATCCGCTGTTCCCCGGCGTCTATACCCGCGTGTCGTCGTTCTCGGATTGGATCGAGAAAAACGTAAAGGGCAATTGATCGCTATCCGAGACTGATTACTGACGGCGGAGGGCTGATGCCTTCCGCCGTCTGTTTGTGCTCGCGCTCGCGCAGCGGAACAAGCTCGATGCCGAGCTGCGTCCGGCATGACTCGAATTGCTTGAGCACGGCGGCGAGGTCGCGTCCGCCGAGATTGAGCACGCCGTAGCGATAGCTCTTTCCATCCTGAAATTCGTCGGACAATTTGCGTCCGGGCGTGGCGTGCAGCTCAACCCTGATATCCGGGTAGAAGCGGCCGAGACGCTCGATATCCGCCTCGCTCGGCACGGCCGCCACCAGATAGTCCTCGAAGCTGCGCAAGACGCAGCTTGCGGCAAATGCGTAGCGTCCCTGCCGCCGCGTGAAGCGGGGCGGCCTGCCTTGGGCGATGTCGAGCAGAGCGCTGTAGCTGCTGGTGCCGTCGACCTTCTCGTAAAGATCGGCAAATTGCGAAGCCATGCGCGGGTTGATCTCGATGATCGAGATGCAATCGGCTTCGGCGTCGTACATCATTTCGATGTTGAAGATGCCGTTATCGAAGCCGAGCTCCTGCATCAGCGTCGCGGCGATCTCGCCCATGCGCGTTTGCACGCCTTGCGGAAGGTGTGACGGATAGTCGAAGCGCGAGAAGGCGAGCGTGCCGGGGAAGAGGATCGAATCCACCACCCCGAAAATCGTCGCCACGCCGCTATGCATATAGCCTTCGACGGTGACCTGCTCGCCCTTGAGCAGGCCCTCGGCGATCAACCGCTTGGTGCCGATGGTTGCCCCGGCGTAGCGCTCCAGCATGCGCTCGAGCGGCTGGAAGAATTGATCAAGATTATTCCAGTGGGGCAGAATCGCCGCGAGCTCGGCGCCCGAGTCCACCCGTTCGGCACCGATCGAGAAGAACGACTTCACCGGCTTGATGAAGAGCGGGAAGCGCAACCCATCGGGAAGCGCCGCATCGTCGGCGACATCGATCAGGGCGAATGACGGGACGGCGTGCGGAACGTGCTTCGCCTGCTCCAGCCGCGCCAGATATTTGTGCTGGCATAGCAGGGCGACAGCGGGATCGGGAGCCGGCAGGCCGAGTCTTTGCGCGACGACGGCGGCGAGCGCCGCGCCGGGGTAATCGTCGCTGGAGATCACGCCGGCGAGTTTGAGCCCACGCACCTTGGCGAGGATCGCCTCGATCTCGTCGAGCGGGTCGGCGGCAAGGTCCTTGGCGCGGTTGGGATTGCTGACCAAATCCTCGAGGCTGGTGCTCGCATAATCGTGGAAGATATATTGAATGCCCGGAGGGGAGATCAGCGGTAGCTCGCGATAGTCGCGATGGGTCGGGCAGACGACGAGGATGATCCGGTCCGCCGAAGCAGCCTCGCCGCTCGAGTCGATGGCTTCCTCCCCGTTCACACTCCCCATGGCCGTCCCTTGGTCCCCGAGCGAGACGCAGGGGACTATGCCACAGCCCGGATTGATCGGCATTCACGACTTGGCTACTGTCCGTGACGTTCATCCAAGGACCTCGCATCACATGCCCCTGCATTTCGGCAAAATCTTCGGCGCTATCGCGCTGCTGACCGTCGCGGCCTTCGTGCTGTGGCTGTTGTTCACCACCTTCTTCGCGACCGAGGAGGCGGACCAGAAGATCGAACAGACCGGGGCCGTGGAGCTTAGCGGCGGCGGCAGCCTCGGCTAGGCCGGGGCGCTGCGTGGCGAGCCGATCCTGCCGATGAGGAAGAGGGCGTCGGTGCGGAGCCCGCTCAATCGTTCGAGCACGACGGCGCAGGCCGCCAGCCAGAACAAGGTGGCAAGGGCAACGGCGATCGCCGCGCCGAGCACGCCGTAAAGCGGCGCGAGCACCAGATTGGCGCCGGCCAGCACAATCAGCGCGGCTATGGCGAGCGCCGCATTTTGCCGTTGCGCGCCGATCACGGTGAGCAGCAACACGCTCGGCCCGAACAGAGCGCGGGCGAGCTGGCAGGCCATCAGGATCAGCAGCGGGGTCTTGGCGCTCCCGAATTCGGGGCCGAAGAGCGCCAGCAGGGCTTCGCCCCAAAGCGCCACCACGATCATGGCGCCGATGGTGATGGCGAGCGGGAAGGCGAAGGCGCGCATCACCGTCTCTCTGATCTGATCCTTGTCCTTGCGGGCGCGGGCATCGGCGAGATCGGGCACGACCACCTGATGCGCGACCTGCACGGCGAAGCCGACAAGCATCGAGAGCTTGAGGCAAATACCGAGTGCGGCAATGTCGGCGCTCCGCAACAGCGGCGTGGCGAACAGGATGTCGACATCGGCGAAGTAGTTGGTGAAGAGAGCAACAAGAATGAGCGGGTTCGCCTCACGGCGCCAAAGCCTGGTCACGCGAGGCGGGCGGGCC
>JBAUOI010000229.1:0-4251 GCA_049579665.1 Methyloceanibacter sp. | reverse complement strand
GTCCCGCTGAAATCCACGCCGATCAGTCTGTTCCCGCGCAAAGCCGCCGCCGTATGGGCGCGGCCGCCCGCCGATGAGCCTCCCCAGGTCAGCACCAGAGCCGCGAAGGTCGCGGCGTTCATGGCCGAGAACGGCGCCTCCTTCTTCGACGAGATCGTCGACGGCACGCATCTCCTCCGCACGCAGATAGAGGAGGCGCTGGCCGAGCTTGTCGCTGCTGGGCAGGTCATCTCCGACAGCTTCGGCGGATTGCGCGCGCTGCTCACCCCTCCCCGCCATCACAAGCGGCGGCCGAACGGGGCGCGTCTGGCCGACGCCGGAAGATGGGCGCTCGCCAAGCGCAAAACCGCGAACGGCGCGGCCAGAACGGGTGACGCGGAGCGCATGGAAGAGATCGCGCTGGCTCTGCTGCGCCGCTACGGCGTCGTGTTCATGCGGATACTGGAGCGCGAGGCGTCATGGTTGCCGAAATGGCGTGTTCTGTTGCGCGTCTATCGCAAGCTCGAGGCGCGGGGTGATATCCGGGGCGGACGCTTCGTCTCGGGCTTTTCAGGTGAGCAGTTCGCGCTGCCCGAGGCTGTGGCGTCTTTGCGTTCGATCAGGCGGCGCGCGCCGGACGATAGTCTTGTCTCGGTCTCCGGCGCGGATCCGCTGAACCTCGCCGGCATTCTTACGCCAGGGCCGAAGCTCGCGGCGATGGCCGGCAACCGCTTGCTTTATCGCGACGGCATTCCCATCGCTTTCCTGGAAGGTGACAGCACGCGCTTTCTCGAGCCGGTCGAGCCGGAGATCGAAAATATCGCGCGGGCAGCGCTCCACGGCCATTTTGAGCCGGCCGCGCATCTCCCACGCTTGCGACGGCTTGCGCAATTCGAAAGGGCGCGGTCCTTAGCCGACCGCCGCCCCTACCCCGCTGGAGGGTGACCGAGAGTATTAGATTCGAAGACAGCATCACGCTTAACTACCTGATGCTCGAGTGTGACCCCCAAAAATGCCCAGTAGAGATAAACCGAGAGAAATGCCGCCTCCTTGCGCCGGGACGCTCTCTCTAGCGCAACCTGTAAGAGAAGGACTGGCATTTAGTGGCGGGTTTGCGGGCTTCTTCCGCACGCTTTGGTGAGTGTCGGGAGAGAGCCAGAAAACCCGCGACTAGGTGGCTGGGGCGCCAGGATTCGAACCTGGGATCACGGGACCAAAGCCCGTTGCCTTACCGCTTGGCCACGCCCCAATTTCCGTCTCGGTGATGCGCCCGCTTTCCCGTCGTTTGTTCGAGGGGCCGCCAGCGGACACTTATTAATACGGTGAGCGGATGCCCTCCTAGCAGCATCGCGCGAAAGGGGCAACGGAGGGTGACGGGTTTCCTTGCGGGGCTTGGCGCCCCCGTCTATATAGCGGGCTTCATCCAGACGGAGTGTAGCGCAGCCTGGTAGCGCACCTGCTTCGGGAGCAGGGGGTCGGGAGTTCGAATCTCCCCACTCCGACCAACCTTTCTAATTCCCGATTCTGTCATCACGCATTCGTTGACACCTCACTCTCCGCTCAAGGGGATGCATGATACCGGCTGCCCGGAGCAGTCCAACGCTCGTAACCCCCTTCGGCCTCGCTCTCCATGTCAGGGGCCCAAAAAATCTCGCCGCTTGTGGCAAACGCCACAGCCTTGTTTGCAGCCCTGATGCGAAAATCTCCATCGGACCTCAGGGGCGATCTTGGGCGAAAGCCGCTGATCCAACGCAGTTCAACTCGTGTAGGGGAGCGACGCGCGATGTGGGGCAAACATGTCATCGCCGATATGTCCGCGGGCGACAGGGAACGCGTACGAAGCGCGCGGCACATTTGCCGCTTTGTGCAGACTCTCGTCGAGACGATCGGCATGAAGGCGTACGGACCGCCGGTGCTCGAGCATTTCGCCGAGCACGTACCCGCAGCAGCCGGATATTCCCTCGTGCAGCTGAGTGAGACCTCGGCCATCACCGGGCATTTTTGCGACCGCTCCGGTGACGCCTATATCGACATCTTTCCTGCAAGGACTTCGAGGCCGATCTGGCGATTGGCGTGGTTCGCACCGCCTTCCGCCCCAAACATATCAACTACATCACGCTTGAGCGCCAGGCCACGCAACTGAGTGCCAGTGAAGCGCTCGCAGCCGAGTGAGGCGGGACATGCGGTCAGGACCTGTTCAGTACGAGAATTTCCTGTTCGCGGGATGGGTGCTGCTGGCAGCGCTGTTCTTCACGGTGGGCGGCATTTTCATGAAGCTTTCGGAGGGCCTCACCAAGTTTTGGCCGACCGTGATTGTCTTCGCATTATTCGTAACGGGGGCGGCACTACAGACGCTGGCGATGAAGCGGGAAGAGCTGGCCGTCACATATTTAATGGTGGTCGGAATAGAGTCGATCCTCGCGTTCCTATTTGGCGTCCTGCTGTTCAGCGAGAGTTGCACTCCGGTGCGCATTGCCAGCGTGCTGCTGATCGCGGGCGGCATCATCTCGTTGCGCTCAGTCTCCTGACGCCTCGCGAACGCCGATCCGCTGCTACCCGCCACACAATCTCTAGATGGTCGTCTGGGTATGCTCGCGTGAAAGTGGTCAGCGCTCGGAGTGCGCCGATCGGCATCCTGCGGGCGCTACCGGTGCTTTCGTTAGCGTCGGATTCAGGATCGCCTCACGCCGGAGGGGTGCGGCTTGCTTTCATCTGGCCTCTAGAGCGTTGCTTAGATACCATATGTGGGTCTTCTCCATTTGCCGTTTAGTGGGAGTGCCCTGGCCATGGAGCGTCGGCTTGCTGCGATTCTGGCTGCCGATGTGGAGGGGTACAGCCGCCATACGGAACTTGATGAAGAGGCCTCCACAGCCACTTTGCGTGTGTACCGCGCCGTGGTGGAGGAGGCGATCTCCGCGCATCACGGGCACGTCTTCAGTAGCGCGGGGGACGGCGTCGTCGCCGAGTTCCCCAGCATCGTCGAGGCGATCCGCTGCGCTATCGAGATCCAGAACGAGATTGCCGAGCGCAACGCTTCGGTCCCCGAGAAGGAGCAGATGCAGTTCCGCATCGGCGTCAATCTGGGCGATGTGATCTGCGAGGACAATAACCTGTACGGAACCGGCGTGAACGTTGCGGTCCGCCTTCAGCAACTGGCTGAGCCTGGAGGCATCTGCATCTCGCAAACCGTCTACGATCAAGTTCGCAAGATCGTCGAGATTCCATTTCAGGATATCGGTGAGCGCCGTCTGAAAAACATTGCCGAACCGGTGCACGTCTATCGAGTCCTCCCCTCGCCATTGCCTTGGCTCAAGAGTTTGTTTTCCCGCAGGCGCCGTGGCCGTGGCTTTGGGATTTTCGCCGCCCTTTTCTTGCTGGTGGCCACGGTTGTCGCGGCGTTCCACCTGCGTCAGCCGGCTGCGTTATGGGACGCCCTTTTGGGCAGCGGACTTTCGCTCCCCGACCACCCGGCCATTGCTGTGCTGCCCTTCGACGACATGAGTGCCGCGCACGACCAGCAATATCTTGCCGATGGAATTAGCGAGGAGCTCATCACGGGGTTAGCCAAATTTCCCGAGCTGATCGTCATGTCTCGCAGTGCCACCATCACACACAACGACAAGCCCACGGACATCCGGCAGGTGGGAAAGGACCTCAACGTTCATTACGTCGTCGACGGCAGCATACAGCGCTCCGATCAGAACGTGCGCGTAACGGCGCAACTGATCGATGCACGTACGGGCAGCCAGCTCTGGGCCGACCGCTATGACCGGGAGATAAAAGGCATATTCGCCATTCGTGACGACATCACGCGGTCCATCGTTGGAACAATCGGGGGGTTGGCCGGCAAACTGGCTCAAGCCGAGGTCGCACGCCTGTCCGGGAAAGACCCGAACAGCTTCACTGCCTACGATTACCTTATGAGAGGCTGGTACGAGTGGCATAAATTCACCCGTGAAGGCAATGCAGCGGCGCGCGATCTTTTTGAAAATGCCAGGAGAATCGACCCGGACTATGCCCGCGCCTACGCTGGCCTCGCTTGGGCCTATGCCGATGACTACGACTACGAGTGGACGGACGATTACGACAAAACGCTTAGACTCACGCTCGAGAACGCCAGCACGGCGGTGCGCCTCGATCCCAACGATTATCAAGCTCACTGGGCACTTGGATGGGCATATCTATACAACCGGCAACATGAGAGGGCGATGGCGCATTACTTGCGCGCCCGAGACCTCAATCCGAACGACGCCGAGCTTCTCGCGGAAATGG